>PLLM01000001.1 GCA_003141275.1 Phycisphaerales bacterium | reverse complement strand
TTGGCAATCGCTTCGCCTATCAGCTCCGCTGCCTTCTTGTTGCCCGTTTTTGCGATCTTGTCCCGCATGGCTTTCGACTTGGTACTGGCGGAAGCAAGGGTCAACCCCGCCATGTCATCTATCACCTGGGCGTATATGTGTTTGCTTGAGCGGAATACCGACAATCTCGGCCGCTCAGGCGTTCCATGCAATTTCTTGCGCACGTGAAACTTACGTCTTAGTGCGGCTCTTTGTATGCTTTTCCTTCTCATTACTTATCAATCAATCCTCGATTATGCTGTGCCTGAAGTAAACGTCTTGCCGACCTTGCGTTTCACAACTTCGCCTGAGAAACGAATCCCCTTGCCCTTATAGGGTTCGGGCGGTCTCATCTTTCGCACGTCCGCGGCAAATCGACCCAGCACGCATTTGTCCACCGACGACATACTGAACTTTGCCGGTGTATCATCACCTCTGGTAGCCGCCACGTCTATTTTCACCTTAACGCCCTTTGGTATTTCCATCTCTTTCGGATTGGCAAAACCCACCTGCAAAACTATTTTGCCGCCCTGTTCCTTGACGGTATAGCCCGTCCCGAATACTTCGAGCTTCTTTTCGAACCCCTTGCTCACTCCCTCGACCATATTCGCAAGCAAAGCCCGCATTGTCCCGTGCAATTGCTTGTCCTCTCGAACCTGTGGGTTCTTATTATCAACCACTATGTTGCCGGTCGCTTTATCGAGCCGAACTTCTATCTGCGGGCGACAGGTCACTTCGATACTGCCCAAAGGCCCGGATATCTTTACCTGCCCGCTTTTCTGCTCGAGCTTCACGCCGGGAGGAACACTTATTGGTTTTTTGCCTATTCGACTCATCAACGCACCGTACAGATTATCTCGCCGCCAATCTTAGCTTGCCGGCAGCCCTTATCACTCATCAGTCCTTTACTTGTCGAGATTATGGCTATGCCCATCCCGTTCATAACGCAGGGCAAATCGTCAACCGACGAATAAACCCGCCGACCGAGCTTGCTTATTCTCTTGATTTCCTCAATAGCCGAACGGCCCGTCTGGTCGTATTTCAGCGTAATCCGCAATATCCCCTGCGTGCCGTCCTCGATTTTATCAAAGTCCTCTATGTAACCTTCCGTCTTCAGCACGGCCGCAATCGCCACACAGACCTTCGAGGCCCTGATGTTCACCTGCTTGCTCATTATCCGAGCAGCGTTGCGAACTCTTGTCAACATATCCGCTATTGGGTCATTCAAGCTCATATTCGGTTCTCTTATACTCCTACCGGCTCATCCGGCATCTTTTTTTACCAGCTCGCCTTCTTAACTCCGGGTATTTTGCCTTCGTGGGCAAGCTTCCTGAAGCAAAGCCGGCAAATCTTAAACTTTTGATAAACAGCTCTGGCCCTGCCGCAAATCTTACAACGAGTGTACTGCCTTACCCTGAACTTCTGTTTCTTTACTGACTTGTTAACAAGGGCCTTCGTAGACATAGTTACCTGCTAAAATCCTTAACTTGCTCTATAAGTCAAATTAGTCCTGTTCCGCTTTAGAATCCTTCGAATCGGCCTTCTGGACCCTGAACGGCATACCAAACAGCGCCAGCATACGTCTCGCCTCATCATCACTTTTGGCCGTCGTTACAAACGTTATGTTCATGCCCTGCTGAAACTCAACCTTCACCGGGTTGATTTCAGGAAAAACCGTCTGTTCGCTCAGTCCCATCGAATAGGCGCCCCGACCGTCAAAACCGCGAGGATTAAGCCCGCGAAAATCTCTCACCCGCGGTATCGCTAAGCTGATGAGCCGGTCCAAAAACTCGTACATCCGGTCGCCTCGCATGGTAACCTTCAACCCGGTTTCCTGCCCCGCGCGAACCTTGAAGTTCGAGACGCTTTTCTTGGACTTGCACACTAACGGCATTTGTCCCGTTATCAATGTCAGGTCGGCCTTGGCCAGCTCAATGTACTTCTTATCCTGCGCCGCCTTGCCTACGCCCATCGAGACAATTATTTTCTCTAAGCGGGGCACTGCCATTCGGTTCTTATACCCGAACTCTTTTACCAGTTCCCCGACTACCTTCGACTTATATAAATCTTTCAAACGTGCCATCGTTATTTACCGTTGCTCATTTCTTTTTAGGATGTCTGATTACGCTTATTTTTGTGCCGTCTTTGGCGACTCGCTGCTTGCTACCGTCCTTACCGACCTCATAGTGCACCCTGCTGCCTTTTGATGTCTTCGGGTTGACCGGCTGAATATTGCTTACATGTATCGGCTGCTCGATATTTATCCGCCCGCCGGAAGGACTCTTTCGCGACGGCTTAACATGCTTCTTCGCCAGGTTTATACCCTGAACGATTACCTTGTTTTCCTCTCGCAGCACGCGAAGCACCTTCCCCGTCGTACCTTTATAGTCGCCGGCTATAACCTGTACCATATCATTTTTTTTAATGTGCATCGCCATCTGCCGTATCCTGTCGCCTGTTAAACAACCTCGCTTGCCAGCGAGACAATCTTCATATAGTTCTTTTCACGAAGCTCACGTGCAACCGCACCAAAAATACGCGTGCCTATCGGGTTGCCTTCCTCATCAATCATAACCGCCGCGTTTGTGTCGAACCGCACGTAGCCGCCGTCGGCCCGCTTTATCGGATGTTTGGTGCGGACGATAACGCACTTGTGCACCTTCTTGTTGTCGAGCTGACAAGTGGGCAGCCACTTCTTTATCGCCACGCACACGATGTCCCCGACGCCCGCCACCGCGCGTGTAAACTTGCCGTGAGCGCCGCTTTTGCCCACAACCCTGATGCACTGTGCCGTCTTTGCGCCGGAGTTGTCGGCTATACTCAACATTGTTTCTTGTTGTATCATCTTTTACTTTCCATCTACTATTGCAAACTGCTCCTGAGCCGCTTTTGTTAAAATGCGAACGAGACGCCATCTTTTGGTTTTGCTGTACGGCCTGCACTCGGTCACTTCGACCACGTCTCCCACCCCGGCCTCGTTACGCTCGTCGTGAACCATCAGCCGCGTCTGCCTCTTAAGGGTCTTACCGTACTTAGGATGCCTGTACACGTAATCTATGGCAACCTTTATGCTCTTGCTGCCGCCCTTACTCACCACTACCGCTTTCGTTGTCTTTTCCTTGTGTTCCTGCATCCTTATTATTCCTTACCGCCGGCCTTTACTGCCGGTTTGGCCTCTATTTGACGCTGACGCAACACCGTCTTTATCCTCGCTATATCGCGACGTGCGTTAATCGCCGCACGGCAATCCTGCAATTTCTCAGTCGTCGCCTGCGAATGCAAATCAAACACGTGCCGCTGCAACTCCTGCACCTTGCCTTCAAGCTCGTCCGTACTCATTTCACGATAAACCTGTGCCTTCATCTGTATACCCTTATCCCACCGTGCGCCTGCGCCGAACTAATCTGCATTTTATCGGCATCTTGTGTGCCACACGCAACAACGCCCGTTTGGCTAATTCTTCATCAACGCCGCCAACCTCAAACAAAATCGCGCCCGGCCTGACTCGCGACACCCAAAATGCCGGTTCACCTTTACCTTTACCCATTCGCGTTTCAAGCGGCTTGGAACTAACCGGCTTGTACGGGAATACTCTTATATACACCTTGCCTTCACGTTGCAGATAATGTGTCGCCGCAACGCGACCGGCTTCTATATTCTTGGCTTCGAGCCAGCACTGCTCCAGCGACTGTAAACCGTATTCGCCGAACGCAACATAATTCGCCCTGCAGGCGTTGCATTTCATCTTGCCACGCTGGCTCTTACGGTACTTAACTCTTTTCGGCATCAATGCCATTTTGTATACCCTGAGCTAATCTAATCTATAAAACCTGTAATTCCATCGTTTCGACCATTAACTCCCTTGCGGACTTTCGCCCTCAGGTCGTTCGACCACTGGTGCGGCGGTATCTGCCTGAGCGGTCTGAGCGCCGCTCGCCTGCGACTGCCTCTGATGACCGGTCGACGGCCCGCCTGAACCCTCGCGCCCGAACGGACGACGACGAGGCCCCTGCCTGGACGCCTGCTGCGCACCAAAAAGACCCTGGTATATCCACACCTTGATACCTATCGTCCCGTACGTTGTCTCGGCACGGGCCTGAGCATAATCAACATCCGCATCCAGAGTGTGAAGCGGAATACTTCCCTTTTTCTGCGTCTCACGCCGAGCTATTTCAGCTCCGCCCAGCCGGCCTGAACACATAATCTTCACGCCCTTGGCGCCGGCGTCCATCGCCGCATCACAGAACTGTTTCATCGTGCGCCTGAAAGACGCCCGCTTGCAAAGCTGCTCCGCCATCGCCTCGCCGACCAGAAAAGCGTTCCTGTCCGGGTCCTTTACTTCAACGACGTTGACGGTTACCTTGCGACCTGTCAACGCTTCCAATTCTTCCCGCAGCTTCTCAACCTCGCCGCCTCGCGGACCAATCACCACCCCGGGCCTTGCGCTGTGCAGTGTTACCGTTACCTCGTTGCGGGTCCTGATTACTTCCGTCTTCGCAACGCCGCCCTTGGGCATCTGCCGGTTAAATTTCTTGTCGATGAACTTGCGAATAACCTGGTCCTCGACAAGAAACGTCCCGTAGTCCGCCTTCGAGGCAAACCACGTGCTTGCCCAGCCCCTGGTTATTCCCGTCCTGAAACCTATTGGCGATACCTTCTGACCCATAGTTTAATTCGCCTCTGAATCGGCCTTTACGATTGCGTTACCGTAATATGTATATGACAACCTTTTTTAGTAAGAGAATGCGCTCTGCCTCTGTCCTTGGCTATCCATCGTTTGGTGCCTATCCGAACGCCAGCGTCATCCACACGCGCCTCGCACACATAAAGATTGTCCACGTCCGCTTCCTGCTCATCAGCGTCGGCAATCGCCGCACGAAGAGCTTTGCTTATCATCTCCGCGGCACGCTTCCGCGTAAACTTCAAAATATCCAGCGCGTCCTGCACCTTCCGGCCCGATATCAATTGTGTAACCAACCGTGCCTTGCGAGGTGCGAATGGAGCGTACCAGCACGTTGAACACCAGCCGGCAATATCATTTGGCTCAACACCCAGCGCCGCCGCCAGACGCTTAACGTCTTCGGTGCCGGGTATCGGCTTGAACAAACCGTGCTTCCAGTTCTTCACAGCCGATATAGCGTCCTGCTTATCAAGCCCCGCCCTTACAAGCTGGCCGCCCAATTGCTCCACGCTAACCTTACGCTGCTTACTTATTTTTTTTAATTTTTCTGGACTCAACATAGCTATTCAAAACCTTACCTCGACTCTGACGCTGCCGGCGCCTCTTCTACCTTCCTTGTTGAATG
>PLLM01000092.1 GCA_003141275.1 Phycisphaerales bacterium | reverse complement strand
TCCAGCCGGAGGAAATCGTAAAAGTCGCCGCCCACGTCGAAGCAGGGAATATACGTCGCGGCAATATCAAGGCCGGAGACCTGCGGCGCCTTTTCGGGAATCATTCGCCGCTGAATATGACCCGCCAGTCGCATCTGCTCGGTAATTCTTGCTCCCTCAATCGCCTCAGCGTAGAGCTTCGCATTGGTAATAGCCACGGCACACTGAGAGCCGATGGCCCTGGCAAGGTCGATATCGTCATCTTCAAAATGGACGGGTTTTCCGCTGTAAAGGCGCAGGACGCCGATGGGCTTGTCTCTGAACCTCATCGCGACGGTAAGCTGGCCGACAAGCCCTTCCTTTATCGTGGCACCCTTGAATGAAACCCTGTCGTCATCCTGCATATCATCGAGGACAACGGCTTCGCCGGCAAAGGCCGCCTTGATAACGGGGTCGTCTTTGGTGATTGCGCCTTTGTTGCGGTATTCTTCGCTCAGCCCATAGGTGCTTCGCATCTTCAGGTCGCCGGCGTCTTCGTCGAGCAGGCGAATCGAGCAGGCCTTGAGGCCGGTAATTTTAACCGCGGCCTCAGCGAGCTTGTCGAGCGCCTCCTGGAGCGTAAAGCGACCAGCCACCAGCGTCGTTATCTGGTATATCTGCTCATCTCGTTCAATTTGTTCTTTCGTTCTTACGGGCATAGCCACTCAATACTGATACAACCACACAGTTGTGCGGGAAAAATCGTTGTTTTTCATATTAAACAATTCGGGGATTATACCCGACGTCAGGCCATCCGTGAACATCAAATTAGACATCAACCCGCTCTTGCATATAATAAACTTTTTGGTTAGCATAGAATTTTCGGAAAGTTAATTTTTCGCAATAAGACACAAGCAATGGAACCGACCGCAAGAAAAATTGTGTTCTCAGGACGTGTTCAGGGCGTTGGGTTTCGCTTTACGGCCCTGAATATAGCTAATCGATACGAGCTGAAGGGCTACGTGCGAAACATTCCGGACGGCGAAGTCGAAATGCTTGCCCAAGGGGCGGCGGAAATGATAGACGAATGCGTTCGCGACCTGCAGGATTCTTTCGTGGGGACCATAAGCCATATAGATATCGAAGATGCGACGTCCGACCCGAAACTCACCGATTTTAGAATCACCTTCTAACCAACGGCAGCAATTTTAACAGCCGGCGGCCAATTCTACGCTGTGCCTCGATAACGCTCACAATCCCATGAATTGAATGGCCAGGCCACACATCAGGATTGACGCACCCGCTATGGCATGAGAATATCGCTGCATTGAGCTGAAATTCAGCAGTTTGACGCCGTGTCGTGCGAGAGTAACCACCGTGAGCATCGTGCCGATGGTAACAGCGGCAAAAACAGCGGTTACCATAAACACTCCGAACATATTGTTTTTGGCCGCGGGGTACATAACTAATGGTATTAACGGCTCACAAGGTCCTAAAGCGAATATAATAAAAAGGACCCACGGCGTGATGCTTACCCTGTCGGGATGGTCATGAATATGAACGTGCTCGCTGTGATGGTCGTGGCTGTGGTCGTGCTCGACGCCCGGTATATGAAAATGAATATGTTTGTGGGGCCTGTTTTTGTATGCCAAGCGAAGACCCCAGACAAGATATGCGATGCCAAAGCCAATCATCAGCCACGCAGCGAGATTGCCGCGAACGGATTCGAACCACTGGAGCTTATTGACAGCTAAACCGAGGGCAACGCCTGCAAGTCCCAGAACCACGGAACCTCCGACGTGCCCGATGCCGCACAGGAAAGTTACTATCATCGTCTTAAAGCCGGACCACTTTCTGGCCCAGGCAATCATAACAAAGGGGAGGTAATGGTCGGGGCCGAGAAGTGTGTGGAAAAAACCTATCGTGGCCGCGGTAACATTTAAGGCGTTCATTTCTACTGCCATAACCAATTCCTTTCATTCCGGTAACGGCACATCTGCGCATAATAATATATGAATAGTGCTACCGCGCCAATGGGGAATTTCACGAATTGCAAAAAAATTTAATAGTCAGGCGTCTAAGCGCCCATAGACAGGTAATCTAAAACGGTCCGGAAACGCAGCTTGTGTCCGGCCTCCTCCTGGGCCAAGGCAAGCAGTATCTCTTTGGAATGGGTGTCTGAAGTCATCCCCGCCAGGTCAACATAAAGCCGGAATGAGGCATCCTCCTTTTGGATGCCCATAAGCAGAATATCTTTGTAGTCCATTTCAATTTCGGGCGGCACATAATCGGCCCTGTCGTCCTGAAGCCCGGCCGGGGTCTTGTCCGTATTAACCACCCTGCCCGTCTTCATAATCTCCAGTTCGATTTTGGCCTTGTGTTCAAGCTCCTCGGCCGCCAGTTCTTTAAACACCTTTCGTATGCGAGGATTCTCCACTCGTTCCGCAAGCGCAAGGTAAAACCGGTTGGCATCCACCTCGCGGGCAACGGCCATCTCAAGAATCTCGTCGTTGATAAATTCCGCCATAGCGGTAACAGCATACACCGCAGATATTTGAACGTCAACGCGATTCGGGGATAAATGCAATTATGGAATGGTCTACGAATACGCTGAAAACCTGATAGAATCGATTACGCCTGCATGCAAATCGAGCCTGCCTGTAAACCTGAAAAGGAAAACCTATTTACCCGTTTGGGTTTTGGTTGTAGTAGATGGTCGCTGGGCCGGAGCAGATTGCTGCGGCTGCGCCCAATATGACGTCTGCGGCGACTCTCCGACCGCCTGCTTCCACCTGCTGCCCTGTTTCTCAAATTCCACATAGTCGGTGGTTACCTTGAGCACCTTGACGCCAAGCACAACATCATTTTCCCTTACGATTTCGCCGGCAACCAGCGCAGCTCCGCTGTTATTATAGAAAACAATACCTGTTACCATCCCGCGACTCGATGTTTGTGATGCAGGACGCGGGCCGGCAGCCGGTAACACTCCCTGCGCGGCTGTTTGCTCGGCCTCAAGAGATTGAATCTCATAACCAACTTTTGTTCGAATCATCTTCTCTTTCTGTGCACGTTCTTTTTCAATCGCGGCTATATCATCTTTAGAAAGCAAATTTCTCGACGTCTCCTCTTTATTGTCCTCAAAATACTGCTCTCGCTTCACCGCTTCCAGCTTCTCTTTTTCAAGCTCGGAGACCTCGTTTATTTCCTTTATTTGCGATTCCGCCCGTTTCGCAATATCGCCGATTTCCCCGGGATATTCAGTATACGATGGCTGCTGCTGAACGTCTGTATTCGAAGCCGTTTCCGGCTCGTCGGCGACAACAACTACGCTTATAGAAAGAACACACGCGAATATCGCGGCCGAAAAAACCATTGCCATTTGTCTTTTATTCATTGTATGACCTCATCCATTTTCAACTGTCTCGGACGTTAAAAAACACCCTCTCTATATTATAACAATACGGAACACGAATGCCGCAAGTTGAGTACTTTTTTATTTCGGGCAAGCAAAAGGCAATTTTAACACTAATAAGTCCTCCCATCCTCGGTAATAGTTTCAAACCGGTTATTATAGGAACCTACTTTCGCACAAACAAGCTGCCGGGTAACTGCTTTATAAGGCCTTTTAGCCGAAGCGAGACGATTGAGGCGTTGACACTGCCAGCGGGCAATTGCGAATCAGTGATAACCTGCTCAATATGAACAGGTTCACTATGCAGACATTCATACACCGACTTCTCGCTTGCGCTGAGATTTAACCGGGCGATATCGAACAATGGTCTCTCGGTTTTTGCTGTAAGCAACTCGGCCTGCCGGCTGACGTGTCCGCCGATTTTATCGCCTATGTAACCCAGCGATTCCATTATGTCCTCAACGCAGTCAACTAATTTGGCCCCCTGCTTAATCAGCCGATTGGCGCCCCGGCTGAGTGGAGAATCTATTTTCCCTGGTACCGCCATAACTTCGCGATTGTATTCGAGGGCCGATTTGGCGGTATGAAGCGCGCCGGAATTGTTGCCTGCCTCAATAACGATTGTCCCCAGTGACAACCCAGCGATTATCCTGTTGCGAGGAGGAAAATTTTCAGCCAGCGGTTCGTAACGAAGAGGTAATTCGCTGATGCAGGCGCCGGATTCAACTATCGAATCGAATAACTTTTTATTTTCAGGGGGAAATACATTGGCCAACCCGCAGCCCTGGACAGCAATGGTGCGGCCGCCGGCGGCCAGAGCGCCCTGATGAGCGGCGGTATCGATGCCGCGAGCCATACCTGAACATATAGTAAAACCTGCGCCTGCCAATATGTGCGCGAATCGGGACGCCTGCTCGCTGCCGTATAAGCTGCACCGGCGGGAACCAACTATCGCCACGCTGAGATTATCCTGCTCAACGAGAGTTCCCTTAATGTATAAAAGAGGAGGCGGGTCGTAAATCATTTTTAACTGGGCGGGATAACGTTCATCCTGAAGATGAATAATCCATACCCCGAGTTTTTCGGCCAATGCTATCTCGGCAGCAGCGTCCGTTTTGTCACGACTGGCCGATATTTTTTCCGCGGTGTGATGACCTACCCCTTCAACCTTTGACAGTTCATAAGCCGATGCGCCAAGAACATTTTCCGCCGAACCAAAATAATTTAACAGCTTGCCGAAAGTAACAGGGCCGACACCATCTGCGCCTGCCAGTTTCAACCACTTCTCGATATCTGGTGAGTTTGGGTGCAAGTCCGACATCCTGAAATAAACAAAATAACCTGACCAAAAGTATATGTCCCCCTTGTATAAGGTCAAGTCGAATTATCGGTGACAGCAAATTATAAGAATGAACGCAGAATATACCCCATACCGCATTTGCAACGCGATACTTGTTGCTAAGCGAACAAACCCCCGGCAATCTCGTAAATAAAAGCAGTTCGGGCTTGGCGGCATATTAAAATGCGCCTTATTATAAGCACTCATAATAGCGATTTTGTGTTTTCTAATATTATGACCCGCCTGGGACAAAAGAACAGAACCATTTGCAGGTTCGCAACCTTTTGCTTAACAAGAGGTTACATTTATTTTCGGCCTAAAAAAAAGCTTTCTGTGCGATTAGTAGCCCTATGGGATTGAAATGCACAAGATATTGTGTTATACTGATTGATTCATGGCACGAATAGTAACTAAAACTCGGAAGAAACAGGGCAAAAGCCGCAAATCCAAGCTGGCTGTGGTGGTCTCACGTAAACCCTTCAAGACCTACGACGAGGCAATCAAGTACCTCTTTAACAGAACTAACTATGAGCAGGAAAAGCACTTACGGTACAACGTCGATACATTCAACCTGAAGCGAATGGAGCATTTGCTTTCGCTGGTGGGCAATCCACACACGAAAGTCGATACAGTCCACATAGCCGGTACAAAAGGTAAAGGCAGCACAGCTACGATGCTGGCAAGGATGCTCGAGGCAAACGACTACAAGGTAGGCCTGTACACTTCGCCGCACGTGGTTGACCTGCACGAACGAATTATCGTCAATTCTGAGATGATAAGCAGAACCGCGATGCTTGGTTTGCTTAACCGTATATACAAAGCGGTAGAAACCGTTACAAAAACCAGCGCCCCCACTTTCTTCGAAATAATGACGGCGATTGCCTTTATGCACTTCGCGGACAGCAAGGCGGATGTTGCGGTCATTGAGACAGGCATGGGCGGCCGATTAGACAGCACCAATGTAATAAAGCCCAAGGTCGTCGGCATTACCAATTTGAGTTTCGACCACCAAAAGCAATTAGGAAGCACGATTGGAGAAATCGCAAAGGAAAAGGCCGGGATTTTCAAGCAGGGCGTGCCTATTGTTACGGTCCAGCAGGACCCGGACGCAATGCGCGTCCTGAAGGCACAGGCGGCGGCAGTTAAAGCGCCTCTCAGCGTAACCGGTGTGGACATCGATTTCTCACATCGCTTTGAAACGTCGTCCGAGTACGGGCCGCATAATCGCGTGTGCCTGACAACGCCCACCAGCAAATTTGAGCACCTTCGAGTCCCCCTGCTTGGAATACACCAGGCGGTAAACTGCGGTCTGGCACTTGCGATGCTTGACAAGCTCAAGGGTTGCGGATTCGACATAGACAACGACAAAACGGTGGCAGGACTTGCAAAAGTCAAGTTGCCGGGCCGGATGGAGATGATTTGCGAGGACCCGCGAATCCTCATAGATGGTGCCCACAACGCGGCCAGCATAAGGGCGCTTATGTACGCGATAGGCCAGAGCATCCCGTACGATTCGATGATAGTAATCTTCGGCTGCAACGAAGATAAAGACATCAATGGAATGCTTCAGGAGCTGCAATTCGGCGCCGACAAGGTGATTTTCACCCGCAGCAACTCCGCCAAAGCGATGTCACCCGATGAGCTGGCTGAAAAATACGTTGCCCTATCCGGCAAGATGTGTCAAGCCGCTCCTGCCCTTGGAGAGGCACTTCGACTGGCAAAAAGCGCTGTAGGCAAGGAAGACCTTGTCTGCATTACGGGAAGTTTCTATCTCATCGGTCAGGCCAAGGTCCGTTTCCAGACAAGTTAAACCCTTCGAAAAGCCCGTTTCGCCGGTGCGAAAAACAAGGAACCTGATGAAACTGTCAATCGTCATCCCTGTATTTAACGAATGCGGCAAAATCGGGCGCGACGTCGAATCCGCTTCCGAATTTCTCCTGAAAAGCAGCTTCGAGGGGGAAGTTATAGTTGCCGACGACGGCAGCAGCGACACAACGGCTGACGAGGCACAAAAAAACGGCGATAAGTATCGCGGTCGGATACCAGTCATAGTAATCCGAAACCGGCAGCACCACGGCAAAGGTTACGCCGTACGCAGCGGAATAATGCAGGCAACCGGCGATTATGTGATGTTCGCCGACAGCGGCGGTTGCGTCCCGTTTGATAACACCCTGCGAGGACTGGAGCTGCTCAAGGCAGACAAATGCGATATCGCGCACGGCTCACGCAGATTAGCCGGGGCGCACCTCATAAAAGACCAGGGGCTTTACCGGCATATCTGTTCGGCGCTTTTTCACTGGTTTGCGATACGAATTATGAAACTGCCGACCCAGCTTACGGATACTCAATGCGGCTTCAAAATTTACCGCGGCGAGGTCGCTCGCCTGCTTTACGGTCAGTGTGAAACCAGCGGATTTATGTTCGATATCGAAATAATCAGGCGAGCAATAAAACAACGCTACAGAATCGTAGAATTTCCCATCGACTGGACATGCGACCCGGACAGTCGACTTTCACCAACAAGAAGTTTTTGGCGAATACTTTCCGAACTGCTAAAAATAAGAAAAGCCACTTAAACAAACGTCCCGCATCACTTTGAGTAAAATTTCGCCTTGCCCCATCGCCCGAAACGCAACAATCGCCCCCCCGTCTTTTTGCTTGTACCTGATAAAACCAGCAGCGCGGATATATCGCGGTGTTTCTCGCAAAAGGAACGCACCGCATTAACGGGCATCACCATAAAAGCCGTTGAAAGAGCATCTGCTTCGGCTGCGGTTTTTGCCATCGACCAGGCGCCCGGCCTTGTAACGGGCTTTCCGGAACGCGGATTGATTATGTGCTGACCTTTGCGAAGTCCCGATGCGCTAATCGCCCTGCCTGACAAATGAATCTTCGCTATGAGTCGGCTGTAATCTGCCGGGTCCGACAACGATATCGGCCAGCCGGGCAATCCCGCTGGTATGCCAATCGGCAAAATCGTGCTTTGTCCCGCCGAGATGAGAGCGACCTTTATTCCCCACTCGCCAAGTAACTGTGCGATTTTATCCGCCGCGTAACCTTTGCCGACCGCGCCGAAATCTATATGAACATCACTGGTTCGCAGTGTAACGGTATGTTCGGATTCATTAAGCACAAGCAGATTGCTGCCCGTTTTTTTAAGTGCGGCTTCGATATTTTTTTTAGACGGTTTACGCGGCGTCCGGTCTTCATTCAGCCAACAGTCATACAACGGGCCAATGGTAATATCGAACGCGCCCTTTGTTTGCTTGGACATCTCAACGCTTGTCTGGAGACATTCAAAAGCCGACAGGCCGAGTTGCAGCGGCTGATTTGCGGCAAGGGAATTGATACGGGAAACATCGCTGTTATCCATAAATCGGCTGAGATTGCCTTCGATGCGGTCAAGCTCCTCAAACGCGGCCCATGCGGCCTGCCCGGCGTAAACGGCATCGGAATGAGGTATGAATATCTCGAACGCCGCCGCCATTGCGTTATGTTTGAAAGACCTGAGATTGGCGATTGCACAGCGGTCTTTTTCAAACGAGATTGTATCAGGTTGCTGCTCGGCCATAACTTGCTCTCATTTGACGGCCCGATTATCGGATTTGCTCGATTGCCACTGGTCCCACAGGTCTTTTGTTACATAGCCGCGTAATTCAACCTGGGGCCTAAGCTCGATACCTTTATCAAACAGCGGGACATATAGATTTTTTTGTCCCGCCGGCGAGATATCAAACAATCGGCTTATAAGCTGGTCCTGAAAACCGGCGGACGCAATTACAACAGGGGCAGGCGAACGAATCTCGTTAACATCATTATAATAGCCCACGTTTTTGAATGAGCGAAGATACCAGGGCAGCGGCCAGTAATCCCCACCGGGACAAACCACCAGTACAGGCATATCACGCCCCGCCGGATACGCGACTGAAATATCATCGATTCGCCCGGCGATTGTCAGCACGTCTTTTGTCGGGTGAGCATATACATAGGGATTGCCGAGGTCGATATTGAAAAACCGGCTTGCCATATACGCCTGCAAAACAAGGTCCGTAGCAAACACAATAAAAAACGCCGCCATAATTATACGGGACATCGCAAGTCGAAGCGATTTTAATACCGCGACGACGGCGACCGCCGCCAGCAGAATCATACCGTGATAAAAACTCAGCAGACACCACGGCGTCTTATACGGTATTGCTGAATAAACGACGGTCATTACCACTGTGTAAAAAGCAATAAATTTAAGCAGGTTTGAATCGAGACCTGATACGCCGCGCCCGCTGATAATAACTAACAGGCCGGCCAAAGCCATTACCACTACAAATCCTTCAGTCCACGGCGGCCCCATACCGGCCTTATGATAAATCAGCAGATGCAGATAATAATACCACGGATGAATATGAAACTGATTATGTCCCGCCCGCTCAAAATATATGGCGTAGGTTCTGAATGAATCTACAAGTCCCACCGGATTTTTGAAAAAGGAAGAGAAAAATAATCCCCATACAACTACCGCGCCCACAATCGCCAAAACTAAATGGCCGGGACGCACCAGATTAAGCGCAGGCCCGCCGTCTTTTCGGATTAGCAACACAATCGCCAACGCGACGATAACCGCCCCAAAGGCAATGACGGACGTTTCTTTTGTGGCAAAGCACAACGCAGCAAAGATACCCGTTCGCAACGCCCATATCCATTCCCGACTGCGGACATATCTGTACCCGGATACAATCATCGCGAAAGTAAAACATACAAGCAGCATTTCCGGGATATAGTATCGGCTGTAAAAAACAAATGCCGGCGATATAGCGGTAAGCGCAGCGGCAACCGCCGCGACCGGCCTGCCAAGGCCATCGAGCAGTAATACCGGCATCAGGACCAGAACCAATCCGAAAAACACAGGCACAATTCGCAGAGTAATTTCTGTCAGAGAAGCGTATGTATGCCGGCCGGAAAACAAAGCGGAAATCAGCGTAAAATAACTCAGCGTAGGCCCGTGGAATTCGGTCGGGTCATAGCGATAGTTGTTCGCTTCGAGAAGCTGACCGAATCGATAAGCGTGTACCGCTTCATCGCCGTGCATCGGGCGGATATCCAAATGGGAAATCCGCAATGCTATGGCCAAAACCAGAACGGCTGATACTGCAAGCCAGAATTTCATCTACTTCATTTCGCAGGCGTTCCCTTCGACACGCTCAGGGCCGGCCGTAAACCTCGACCTCAATATAATTATTCAGGTCGTTGCTCGTGTTGCCGTTACTATAGCACCGAACGTAACGGCCCACCACACCCTTGGCGTCGATAAGCTTGCCCTCGGAGGTCTCAACATAATTTTTGTCTTTGCCTGAGCCAAGGCCCAGCGTATTATCGTTGTCATCGTTGAAAATCGTCTGGACATTTTTAATGAAATCCGGGTCGCCGGCTACCTGCACAACCACATCCTTATAAACGCGGGCCTGCTTGTGGTAATGCCAGACAACGACCGCGTAGATATTGTATGGCGCGCCGAGGTCGATTGTTATATATTGTTTCATCGGTCCTAACTCGACGTAGCTGCCGTCTGTCGCTTCCTTGTCCCCGTCGGTAATCATCTCGATTTCGCCGATAATCGGCTGCTCATCCGAGCTTTTCACCGGCTTCTTGAGTGCGACGTTGGTCGTTCCCTTTGGAGCGTAAAACGGTTCTCTTGGTCTGTTTAACGGCTTTTCGAGATTCGCTATTTGGATATTTGTCGGTGTGCCGACGAACTGCGGCTTGGGCAAAACCAGCGGAATCGGAACTAAATCACCCGCGGGTTTCGA
This sequence comes from Phycisphaerales bacterium, assembly GCA_003141275.1. Classification (GTDB taxonomy): domain Bacteria; phylum Planctomycetota; class Phycisphaerae; order Sedimentisphaerales; family Anaerobacaceae; genus Fen-1362. The sequence goes on along the minus strand of PLLM01000092.1, from coordinate 19,475 downwards.
CGCGACAGCATTGGCATCCGCTGCCGGGGCATTACTGTCGGCGGGTTTGGGTTCGGCTTTCAGTGTTGCCGCGAAAATAAATCCCAAAAGTATTACTAACGACATACTTGCTGTTATGCGAATATTTCTGCGTGCCATTTTGCGTCTATCTCCTTCGTTAAATTAGTCAAACCACCCATAAAACGAATAAAGTGTGATATATTCATCTTATAGATTTAGCAGCGTTTTGTCAATCGCAACCGGACTTCGACTACTTGTACATCTCGTCAAAATACTTCTGGGCGGCAACTACCGCGGCCCGCATCATATCTTCGGCCTTGGCGGTTTCGCGTTTGGCGAGCAACACCATCAACGCCTTTGTATTCAACTCCCTGGCGGCCTTTTCGCAGGCCTCCCAGCTTAATACGCTTCTGATAACCCTGTCAATTCCCTGCTCGGCATTATCATAAGCCCGCGTCTGCATATCGTGGCCCTTCCAGCGGGCGTAACCGGCCTGCTGAATAAGCCCGGCAATCGCGATATTCATACCGTTGATTCTCGCGCCGTGGTCAATATCATACTTGCCCGGCCCGCCGAGAATAATGCCGTCGTTGTAGCCCTGGCTGTTAAGGTGCATATGCACCATCATATCGTTGTCTAATTCCTCGACGCTGTCGTAAACGTGGTCCAGTCCGATCATTTCCGAGTGGCCGAATTCCTTGTTGACGCCCTTGTTCTTTCGCGAAACGCCGAATTCCTCCTCGATTCTCCTCCAGAACAATATTGCGCTGGCAACCGTGGGTATCAGCATAGCCGGATGTCCCTCATTGGGCTTCGGCTCAAAACCTATATGAAGATTGCCGCCTTTTTTCTGCTCGTACTTGCACAGGCCCGCGACGCTTTCCTTCAAGTTTTGGTACATCTGTTTGACACCTACCGTCGCGATGTCATATCCGAACGAGCCGTTCCAAATCACAAATGCCGGGGCCTTTTTGATGTCCGGATGCCATGCCTTTTTCAGCGTCCCGTATGCAAGGTCAACAGTCCTTGTCCCTAATTCTTCCGCGGCCTTTCGCTCATTGGGGTCCAGCGACACAATTCCGCCATAAGCGAAGTGGCTGTGCGCGCCGGGCGTTATCATCGCCAGATGCAACTTGTTGCTAACAAGCGCATCGGCAACCGCCCCGGCGGTTTTATCGCTGACCTCCGCGTCATAGTGCATCTCAATACCCAACTCGACATTTTTCGGCAATCGGGGCCTGACCTTTTTAGCCGTCAATTCAATCATTTCAGGCGTGCCGAATTTGCCGCCCCATTCCGGTCTCATATCGCCGGGCACAAATCCGCCTTTGCCCGCGTTAAACGTCCATCTGCATATACTGTGCAATGATGTTCCAGCCATTTCACCTGCCCCTTATAGTTTGACTGTCATATTTTTACTGTAATTGCTGTTTTAGAACTCCAAACCATCTTTTATAAGCGTTTTCGTATATGGCTGTCAATTTTTTATTTGGCTCAATTTTGCTTACGGGTTTTAAGCCCGCGAACGCATCTTTGGTATCTCTGTACAATCCCGCGCCTATGCCCGCCCCGCGTGCGGCCCCCTGCGAGCCATCGGTATTATACAATTCCACAACCGATTTTGTAACCGTAGCAAACGCCTCGGCAAAAATAGGGCTAAGGAACATATTTGCGCAACCCGCTCGAACCGTGCGCACCTCAACCCCCGCTCCCCTCATAATCTCAAGGCCGTAGTTCAGCGCAAAAACAATCCCCTCCTGCCCGGCTCGCAACAAATGCGACTTGTTGTGGATATTAAAATTCAGGCCGTGTATCGAAGCATTGATATTGCGATTCTCCAGTGTGCGTTCCGCGCCATTGCCATAAGGCAAAATCACAAGACCATCCGAGCCGACCGGCGCCTTTTCCGCAAGCGAATTCATTTCAGGATAATCAATCGCCCCGGTATTGTGTTTGAGCCAGCTATTGAGTATTCCCGTTCCGTTTACGCAAAGCAGCACGCCGTATCTTGGCTTGTCCGCGGCGTGATTGACGTGAACGAACGTATTGACCCTCGATTTGGCATCGTATTTTGCCTTGGCCGCAATTCCATACACAACGCCCGATGTCCCGGCGGTAGCCGCTATCTCGCCGGGATTAAGAACATTCAGCGACAGCGCGTTATTCGGCTGGTCGCCCGCCCGGTAAGAAACAATAGTGCCCGCTTTCAATCCCAGTTCCGAGGCGGCTTCTTTTGTGAGATGTCCCTGCACGGAAAAAGTCGGCACTGTCTCCGCGACTAGATTTTGCGAAATTCCGTATTCCTCGCAAACAATCTGTGACAATCCTTCTTCCTTGAAGTCCCACATTATGCCCTCCGAAAGCCCCGATGGCGTGGTCTTGACTTCGCCGGTCATCTTCATCGCGATATAATCGCCGGGGAGCATCATCTTATAGATTTTCGCATAAATTTTCGGCTCGTTGTCTTTCACCCATTTAAGTTTTGACGCGGTGAAGTTACCGGGGGAATTCAATAAATGCGTCAGGCATTTTTTCTCGCCGATACTTTTCATCGCCTTTTTCCCGATATCGACCGCGCGGCTATCACACCAGATTATCGCCGGCCTGAGCACCTCGTGTTTGGCGTCAACAATCACCAGGCCGTGCATCTGGTAGGAAATTCCGATTGCCCTGACGTCTGTCGCGGCAAAATTTGTCTGCGCCTTTATTTTTTGCGTGGCGGTAACAACGTTTTCCCACCAGGTCTGCGGGTGCTGCTCCGCCCAGCCGGGCTTTTTAGCGATGATTTCCATCTCTCTGTCCGGCACGGTCGCCGAGGCGAGCACTTTGCCTGATTCCGCTTCCATCAGCGTCGCCTTTATCGACGAGCTGCCGATATCATAACCAAATAGTAAACCCATTCGTATTTTCCTTTGCCAAAACACAAAAGCAGGGGTCTGGAAACACCAGGCCCCTGCCGTATAATCAGTTCATAAAAACACCGTGCCGGCAACTACTTGTTCTGCGTCATCTCAACAACGGCCGGCTGTAAACCTGCCTTGGCGAGAACCGCGTAAACAACAAGGCCTATGAAGAACGCGATGACCGGGGCCGGACTGATGAAGCCGAACTTTTCGGCATTTATCGTCGGCAGTATCGCAACAACAAATCCTATGGCCCAGGAGATATACCCCGCCAGGTTAACTCCCTTGCGAGGCCCTGCCCACTTTTGGCCGCTCAGGAAATAATCCGCGACCATCGCGCCGCAAATCGGCCCAAACGATGCGCCTATAATATTGAAAACACCGACAAGATTCAGCGCCTTGCCAGATGCCGCGAGAATAATCGCAATAACTCCGCCAATCGAAACCATAACAACCTTGTTGGCCTTGGGGAACATCGTGCCGATGCTGTTGGCGGCTATAAATGTGCTGAAACACGCGGGAGCAAAACTCGCTATCGCAAACAGTATGAACATCGACTTTGCCAAAAGCCCGCCCTGTGCGCCAATGACCGCGTCAAAGGAGAAACTCGTCATCGTCGGATTGGCCGCGTGAGCGCCGGCTATGGCTACCAGGGGCAAACCGCCCGCCACTATTATCGCCAGCATTATGCCCACAACTCCGCCCAATTGAACGTCTTTGGTGTTGCGACTACCCGTACCGAAATCGACGCCTGCCGCGCCAGCGGTAGCAAAGAAGCCCACAACAATAGTTATTATCGCAAGAAACCCCTCAGACGCGTCTGCACCGAGTGTCGGCTTAAAATTACCCGCCGAGCCAACGTTGGTGAAAAACACAAGCAGAATCATAACCAATGGGACAATCGGCAGGAACGTAGAGACCTTGCCGACATACTGAATTCCCTTAAGCGCGACAAACACGGCGAGAATCGTCCAGATTATTGCCACAATGATAAACTTGGGCGTTCCCGGCGAGGCGTCAACGCCAAATGCCTGGAGAATGAAACTCGTCGATACGGCTGAATTTACTGCAAGCCAGCCGAACTGCAAAAGACCCATCAGCAAACCCGGCATTAAAAACCCGCCCACTGTGCCATACGTCGAGGAACCGACGACGTAAAGCGGGTAACCCGTCTTCATCCCTAAAAGACCCGGGACTAAGTAAAACAGGAAATAACATATCAGGGCGCCAACAACCAAACCGAGCAAGCTTAAGCCCAGCCCCGCTTTCGACAGCGTCCCGTCGGCTATCTTCATATAAAAGACAACCCACAGAAAAATGCCCGCGTACACGGGGGCGGTGTTTTTGTACCACGGGGCGCGATTCCCGGGCGGATTTGGCCTGGCCATACTAATATAGTTTGGCAGCATTCCATTACTCATAATCGTTTCTCCTAACTATAAATTAATATTTGCATAACCCGACCAAACACTGCCGGGGACATTCGCGACAATCAACGAATCACTTAGCCGCGGTTCTGTTCATCTCAATCAGTGCCGCAAGATACAGATATATAATCGCAAATAATGACAAGAGCAACGTGCTGTAACGGTGAATCTGGAGCAGCACTTCCTGCCCGTGCGTGCCAAACAGCGGGAACATACTCACTACCGCTGATAAAATCACCGGCAGCGACAACACCAGGACAACCCAAAAACATATTTTTAGTTTAAGCTCGTGCTTTTCAGGTGCGACAACACTTTTCGGCTGTCTTCCAAGAATCCTGTTAAGCAAAGGCCAGTAGTTTTTATCCAATCGATTTCTGTTCGCCCAAAGTACGGCGAGAACAGCTACACAACCCGCGAAAACCGGCGCAGCCGTCGCGTGAATCATCAGCCACCAGCCCGATATCGCACTGCCAAAAATCACCCTGGGGACAAAGCCGGTAACAGCCAGCACAATAAAACACAAAATAGCAAGCAGGAAAATCAGTTTCCGCAACGCCCCGACCAAACTCCATTTCTGCTCGATGAAAAGAAGTGTAATGAAGAAAATCACCAGCCGGACGGGGTCGAGGATGCCAAGCGCCCTGTCTTTGCCGAACACGTCGCCGAACTTCGGCTTTGACACGACAAAATGCAGCAGTATTGCCGCAACCATCGCCACGAATCCGGCAACAGCCACCGTGCGAAACATACTGACATCCATCAACCAGCTCACTACTCGTCTCCAACAACGACCTTAGCAACAAAACCAAGCGCCTTCAAGGCATACAGGACCAGCACGCCAAGAATAACCAGCGACGATAAAATCGCCACGACTTTCAGCCACGGCCTGAATACAAATGAGAACGCGAACGCCTTCGTATAAAATCTCGGCAGGTACTCGAAAGCGACCATTTCTTTACCCGTAAGATTTTTCAAAGGCGAATCAATCGAAACAAGCCCGAATAAAAACGGCGAATTTGTCGTGTGGCAGTCCTGACAATTACGAACGCCCAGCGATTGGGCCGCGGGCCTGATATCGTGCGCTATCGGCCACAAATACGGCTCCGCCATTTTATTATCCGCAGAAACAAGTTTCCCGCCCTCATCCAGCGAATACACTTTGCCGCCTGTTATATAAACCGGCTTGCCGCCCGCGTCAACCTTCTCGCCCAGCGCAATCAGTATTTTAACGATATCTTCATCTTTCAAATCAGGCCAACTGCCTGTCTTTGAGAACGCCGTCTTTGTGATTACCCTTGAAGTTGCCGCCTTGACGGTTTCCATCGCCAGAGGCGTTACATTGCCATCCGCCATCGTCGCCCAGTACGCGGGCCAGAAAAGTTTGAATACTCCGATTTTACCGTCCTGCCCCTTCGCGAAAACCGGGTAGAGCAGGTGAGGCAGGATTTCGCCCTCTTTGCTGGCACCGGCGATACCCAGCGCATGGGCTCTGGCGGTCTTTGTCCGTATCGTCTCATTCGCAGGCCACGGCCCGGAATGACAAGCCGTGCAGCTTAGCTTGTCAAAATGAGTCGGCGGGATACCCGCGTGTTTCGGCGTAGGCGCTGCGAATCGTCCGGCGACAGGTTTCTCGGCGTTCTTGCCGAGGTGACAACCTTCGCACGATGATACTGTCGTTAATGGATTATTGCTGTCTCGCGATTCGACCGCGTAGCCGCGGGTGATGTTATGCTCAAGGCCGTTACGGTGACAGTCCACGCAGGCCAATCCCGAGGCAATATGAACGTCTTCATCCGAAATCCACTTCTCCGTTTTGCCGTCCCGGACGTCAACATTCGAATGACAAAAATAACATCGCTGCTTTGGTGCTTCTCTGCGGATATCAAAATCGGCCCAGTCATTGTGCCCGAACGCTCCCTTGCGATATGACACAACCGGCGGCTTGACCTTCGAATCGCTCGACACAAAAGGTGTCCTGAAGTCATATTCGTTGGGCAATCCCTTTACCGAGCCGGTTACATAAGCGAATTCACAGGACGCCGTCGCCGCCCAGCGATAATTGCCCCGGATAACCTGAATCGAATACCCGCTCGCCCCGCCCATATCCATTTCCGGGTTGCCGTCGTGGCAGGCAAGGCAGTTTATCTCCAGCTTACCTGTAACATCCGAACGCAGCGTCTCTTCGGGGTTCTCGCTTTTATCGACCATTTCCCCGATAGCGCCCCCCGGCATCTGCCTGCCGAACGACTGCAAAAACGCCATCGGCGTCAGTCCTATCTGCTCAGGTCTGAATGTCCCCGGCCATTGACGGTATGACAGTGGTATTTGTGTGGCGCTTTTCGGGTCCGCGAATATCCAGGGCTGTCCCCTGCGTCCCGGATTAACATTCGGGTCAATCGCGTTGAAATGCCAGCCGGCGCTGATTTTGTCGTAACTGTGACACGCCCCGCAGGTCTGTTTCGTTGAGAAAGGCAGCACAGGGTCGGCATCCGGATGAATCTGGTCCGGCTCTTTGCCCGGCAGCGGTTCTGAAAGCAGCGGTATTAAATGGACGAAATTACTCCTGCCGCCGTCGGGGGTATCGCCAAGTTTCGGTTCCGCACCGACAGCCACCCCTGTCGCCAGAACAATCACTAAAAACAGCGATTTGGCAATCAATCCGTTTCGCAATGTTCAACCAGTCCCTTGAACAATCAAACCTTAAATTCTTCCGGCTTGAATTCGAGTTTGCAGCCCGCCTCGACCGCATCGTTAACCTTCAGAACCGTCGCCGCGGTCTCATAGCCCACCTCGGCGGGACAATTCAGCTTCTCTTTGCCGCGTACCGCGTTAAAGAAATTCTCCAAATGTGGCTTGTGATACGCTTCCTTGAATTCAGCGCCGATTTTATACATCTCCGGAGCTGCCGACTCACGAACATCCACAAGTGCGCCTGAGTCGGATTTTTCTTCCTTCTTTTCAGGGGGCGCAATTAAGTAACCGTTCTTGACCCACTTGTCCCACTGGGGAGCCGTCGGCTCACGATACACCTCACCCTTGCTGCCCGCCTCGGAAATTGCCAGAGTGCCCTGGTCGCCCATGAACGTCTCGTGGACCCCCTGACAACAACTGCTGCTGATTGTCTGGTAAAATGCACGGACAATCCCCTTCTTTGTCTCGTAAGTATAAACTGCCATTACGTCATCATACCACTCGTGGTCTTTCTTGTCATAGTAATCGGTCCCGCCGCTGGCAATAACAACTTTTGGCGTTGCTTCGAGGAACCAGTTGTATATATCAATCTGGTGCGAGCCGAGGTCAACTATCGGCCCGCCGCCAAGCCCTTTGTACCATCGCCAGTTGCGAAATTGCGCCATCGACTTGAAACCGTATTTTGTCAGCGTCGCCTCATCGATACCCTTGCCGTTCGGATACCCGAAGGGCAACTGCGCCGAACGGTTCCACTGCCCGTTAACCGCTGTAATACGACCGAGGATTCCCCCCTCCTTCAGAAGTTTATTATAGCAGTGCAAATAACGAGGATTACTTCGTCGCTGATGACCTATCTGTAACAATTTGCCGGTTTCTTTCGCCGCTACAACCATTTTGCGGGCGCCATCGAGCGTGTTCGACATCTCCTTTTCGCAGTAAACGTGCAGCCCCGCCTTCAAACACGCAACTGTATGCTCTGAATGCCAGAAATCAGGCGTCGCGATGATGACCGCCTGCAGATCCTTTTCCTTATCGAGCATCTCTTTGTAATCAACATACACGTTATGCTCATGCTTAAAAGCCCTTAGAATATTCGCCCCGTACTTCTGATTGAACTCAGTCCAGATATCGCACAGGGCCTTGAAGCGAAGACCGGGGATTTTCACCGCCGATTCGAGCAGTGTCCTGCCCTGCTCGCCGACGCCTATTATTGCCACGTTTATATCGTCTGATTTGGCGACGGCTCCCGTTGTTGTTTCCCCCAGAACCATAGGTGAAAAAATCAGCCCTGCGCCAACCGCCGCTGTCGAACGAATGAATTCCCGTCTGTTAAGCCCTTGTGTTGTCTTAATTTTATTCATAATAGTCCTTTTCAAAACCTGACCAAACACACTTCAACCCCGCCCAACAACACTGCTTAATAATACCCAGATTCCGCCCACCTGGCAACTACAAAGTCCAGCCCTCACGGTACTTGCGGCCAAGCAGCTCGTTGGCCTCCGGGATATTTGTAATCTTCATATTCGGCCCGTCCCACTCAATCCGCTTGCCCGTGCGTATCGCGATATTGCCCAGCAGGACGGTTTCAGCGAGGGGGCCGGCATATTCAAAGTTCGAGCAAGCCGGCGGCCCGCCCTTGCAGGCGTCAATCCAGTTCTGCTCGTGTCCATTTTCGCCGCCTTTGATTCGCAGAATGCTTTGAGCTGGTTTCTTGTAATCCTTCATTCGCGACTCGGGGACAAGTCGCCCTTCCACAATCGTTCCCTTATCGCCGATGAAAATAACGCCGTTGTCGCCAAGCTTCCGTTCCTTTTCCAGTCCCTCCGGACGAGCTGGCTTCAATCCGCCGTCATACCACGTCAATTTAACCGCAGGCAAATCCCCGCGAGCCAGGAATTCATATCGCACAATCGACGCGTCAGGATACGTCTCGTCGTTTTTCATACGCTGCCAGTTTCTAATCTCACGCGAAGCAACACTCGCCTCGACAGCACTCGGCCTGTCTAACTTCAACGCCCAGTATGGCTCGTCTATCATATGACAGCCCATATCGCCCAGTGCGCCCGTCCCGAAATCAAACCACCCTCGCCACGAAAACGGATGATATGCGGAATTATACGGCCTAACCGGCGCAGGCCCCAGCCAGTTGTCCCAGTCCAGCCCCTCAGGCATCGCAGGCGAATTTACCGGCCTAAAAATACCTTGCGGCCAGTAAGGCCTGTCAGTCCAGATGTGAACCTCGCGAATATGGCCTATCACACCGGACCCTATCATTTCGCAAAGCACGCGAATCTCTTCGCCCGAATGTCCCTGGTTGCCCATCTGGGTGGCGACTTTCGCCTCTCGCGCCGCTGCCGTCAGTTTGCGCGCCTCCTCAATCGACCATGTCAACGGCTTCTGCACATAAACGTGCTTGCCCATTTTGATTGCCGTCATAGCAATCACCGCGTGCGTATGGTCGGGCGTCGCAATAACCACCGCGTCTATATCCTTCACCTCATCGAGCATCTTGCGAAAATCTTTGTATTTTTTCGCATTTGGGTAATTTTGAAAAACCGGCCCCGCGTAATGCCAGTCAACATCGCAAAGCGCAACGATATTCTCGCCTTCGCAGGCCTTCAAATTCTCCTTGCCCTGACCGCCTATACCAACAAAAGCAATATTGAGTTTTTCACTTGGCGGCTTGAAACCTGCTCCGCCCAGAACAAACCGAGGCAAAATCGTAAACCCGGCTATCGCTGAAGCGGTCCCCTTCACAAAATTTCTGCGTGAAATTTCGTCGCTCTTCACAAATCAACCCCAAATTTCTTTACAGAGTCCAGCCGGCCCGATAAGGCGGATTGACGAACTCATTGGCTGTATCGTCATTCGTAAACTTCATATTTGCACCGTCCCATTCGAGCACCTTATACGGGTTCAGCATCGCCAGGTTTCCCATCACCACTGTTTCCGTGAACGGTCCCGAATACTCGAAATTCGAGCTTGCCGCGATACCACCCTTACAGGCCTCAATCCAGTTCTTCTCGTGCCCGTCAATGCCATCTTTGATTCTCGGCAGTGACTTCGCCGGCCTCTTGTACGCTTCCATTTTGCTTTCCGGTATCAGCCGCGGGTTCATGCCGTAACAGCCGCACATCAGTTTGCCTTTGTCGCCTACGAAAATCACTCCGCCGTCATCGTCTCCCATCATCCGACCCGGCTCAAGCTCTTCGGGTCTTGCCGGCATAAGTCCCCCGTCGTACCAGTGAATTTTCACTTCAGGCATCTTGCCTCGTGCCGGGAATTTATAGCGAACGATACTCGCCTGCGGATACGTCTCGCGCACGCCGACCTTGCCCCATCCCTCGCCCGACATCCTCGTCGACGTGCATGCCTCGACGCTTATCGGGTATTTCAGCTTCAACGCCCAGAACGCCGGGTCAAGAATATGGCAGGCCATATCGGCTAAAGCCCCGCCTCCGAAGTCAACCCACGCCCTCCACGCGAAAGGATGATACGCCGGGTTATATGGTCTTTCCGGGGCAGGCCCAAGCCACAGGTCCCAGTCGAAACCCTCGGGGACAGGCGGCGTATCCGTGGGCCTGTCTATTCCCTGCGCCCACACAGGCCTGTTTGTCCAGGCGTGAACCTCGCGCACCGGCCCAATCGCCCCATCCCATATCCACTCGCACATCAGCCGAATCCCCTCGCCTGAATGTCCCTGGTTACCCATCTGGCTGGCGACCTTATATTGTCTGGCCGTCTCGGTCAGTTTCCTCGCCTCGTAAACCGTCCGCGTCAATGGCTTCTGAACATATACGTGCTTGCCCATCTTCATCGCCATCATCGCCGCTACCGTATGCGTATGGTCAGGCGTCGCGACTATCACCGCGTCGATATTCTTCATCTCTTCTAACATCTTGCGAAAATCTTTATACTTTTTCGCGTCGGGATACTCGTTGAAAACCTTGACCGTCCCCGGCAGGTTTTCGTCAACGTCGCAAAGCGCGACTATATTCTCGCCCGCGTCTGCGCATCTGCGCGTATTACTGCCTCCCATACCGCCCACGCCGATTGTGGCGATATTCAGCTTCTCGCTCGGCGGCTTTTTACCGTTCATTCCCAGCACATAACTCGGAATAATCGTAAACGCCCCAGCCGCAACCGCCGAACCCAGCAGTTCCCTCCGTGACATACCGTATTGCTTTTCTTTGCCGACGTTTTCATTAGTCATAATAATGTCTCCGTTTAGTATCGCGTACAAAACCGTTATTTACCCTGCTTAAGCAGCTTCTGCGCCTGTTCCCGCACCGAATCATTAGTGGTGCCGTCAATGACCTTCTGCAAAATATCTCTTGTCTGTGCCGAAACCCTTGGAGAGTTCTTTACCCTCTCTTCGGCAATCTTCACTACCGCCGCCTCGGCTTCATCCTTAAGCTCCTTGTCGTCGAGATAGCTCGACGCCATTTCCATCGCCTCAAAACTATCTGTGCTCCCCAGACCGGACAGCACCATTTTCTTCTCTGAAACATCTGCCGCAAGCGACATCGCGTCCTTATACATCTTCATCGTTTCTTCAGCAGGCCTGTTGCTTTTCAATCCTGCCAGCCGGACGTAACCGCGAAGAGCCAGTGTTTTGTGAACCTGGTTCTCCGACGTCTGCGCAACCTTCAGCAAATCCGCCGCAGGCGCCGCAGTTGGCCAGTCCGAAAGAGCCCTAACCGCCGCGTCCTTAATCTTGTCTTCTTTGTCGCCAAGCGCATCCCGCAGAACAGGCAACGCCGCCTCGTCGCCAATCTTGCCCAAAACGCTCAATAGCGAGCATTTCGCCTCCACGTCTTCCGTCGAAGGCAATGCCGCCAGAACCGCCTGAGATTGCCCCTTGTCCTCCGGAGTTTTATGGGCCACAACTACTACCGTCTTTTCAAGCTCACCCCTGTCATTGCCAGCAGCGGCCAATTGCAATTCAATCAGTGCCGATATGTCCTGTGGCCCAGCCAGTGCTCGCAGCGCCTTGATTGATTCGATTCTCACCTTCGCGTCCGCGTCTTTGGCCGTCTTCATCAGCACGGGCACCGCTATCTTAATGTTACGCTGCTCACAACTGCGAACAAGCTCGACCTTCGCCTTTGGCTCGGCGTCTGGCAGCTTTTTCAAAATCTCGTCGTCAACGTCAGGACCGCGCAGCCGATACAAACTCTCCTGCGCCGCCTTTTGTTCCTCTCCGCCTCTCGAAGCGACCGTTTCAACAAGCATATCAACAGCGGATACGTCGCCTAATGTCCCCACAGCCCTTAAGGCCGCAACCCTCACATAATCGTGCGAGTTCTTTGTTGCAGCCAGAACCGTCGGCAGCGCGACCTTGTCCCCGCAATCCGCCAGGGCGCAAACAAGCTGCGCCTGCTGTGCGGCTTCAAGATTCACCAGTTGCTCCGCCGCCGCCTTTATCACATCGGTTTTCGCCACATCTTTCAGCGTCGCTATCGCAACCGTCTGTATCGGCTTATCGGTTGACTTCAGCATCTCAACAATAACTTCAGCGGTTTTGTCGCCCGCCGTTTCAATCATCCCTCGCGCCGCCGCGACGCGAATTGGCATCGGCTCACCCGCAGCGTATAACTGCTTATATATCGCCCCCGCCGCGTCCTTTTGCCCTTTGGCCGCAAGCCGGTCCGCACAACGTAAATATGCATCGAGCGCCGCCGTTTTAGTTGCGCCCGTCGCCTTGTCTTTTACCATGGCAATCGCAATTGTTGCCATTCGGTCGTCTATCCTGCCTAAAGCAGCCACCGCTGCGACCGCGACCGTTTCGTTGGCGTCATTAGTCAATTTCGCCAGCGCATCGACCGCCTTCTTGTCCCCGCGAACTCCTAACGTGTTTATTATTCCAATCTTCGCGTTGCCTTTTGCCTTCCGCAATGCGTTTCGCAGCGCATCGTCCACCGCCGGACCGGGTATCCGCTCCAGGGCATATCTCGCAATATCTGAAACCTTTTCATCGGTCAGCATCGAGGCCAGCGCAGGAACAGATGCCTCCGTCCCCGCAACGCTCAGCTCTCTGCACACAAAATCCTTCGCCGCGTAACTGGCGTCCGATTTCAGAAAATCATCGAGCTGCTTTTCCATCGCCTTCATTTCGGGCTTGCCGCTCGCCTCGCGAATCATATCGCTGACCTTTATAAGGTCCACCCGGCTCTTATCAAAATCATACGCCTTAATCTTGCTCAATTGTTCGCCAAAGGCATCTTTCGCCGCTGGTGCTGCCGCCGATGCCGGAGCTGGTACTTTTTCTTTCATGGTTTTACAGCCGCCATAAAAAATTACGGTTATAACGGCTATGATTTTTAACAGGCGATTCATATTTTCTTCCTTTCTCATTTGCTTTCTTTAACAGGCGTCGCGTCAACCTTCAAATCACCCAGCGCAAACTGGATGCCATCAAGCTCGTGCTGCAATATGGCGGGACGATAATATATCTCGTTATTATGCCCAAGTCCGCAGAAAAATATCCTCCCCTTGCCGTAATCCTTTATCCAGCTCACGGGCATATCCCGGTCGCTCTCCATCGCTCCTTTTGCGTTCTTCGTTGCCGGGTCATCCAAATCGAGCGTCAGCAAAATACGACGGTTCTCCACCGCACTGAGCTTCTTTTGGCGATAAATCTCGTCCCTGACCTTAAAACCCTCTCCCTTAAACGCCGCGTTCAGCGGGTGATTCGGCTCATAATTCTTTATCGCCCAAACACCGCTGGCCGTCCACGGGTGCGCGACAAACAGCCCGCCCATCATTTCCGCCGCCTCGGGCCAGTTATAAAAATTATCCGTCGCCGCGTGTAATCCGATTATCCCCTTCCCCCCCTTCACAAAATCCATCAGCGCCTGCCTCTGCCCCGGCTTATTGAAATCCAGGTGGGTCGTGTTGTTAAATAATATCGCGTCGAACTCCGCCAGCTTCTTCGCGTCGAATATCTTCATATCGTCGCTGAATACCGTCTTGTATGCCCCGGTCTTCTTGCCCATAAGCTCAATCGCCTTGTTCGTTACCGGGATGCTCTCGTGGTAATATCCCTTGCAAAGATAGAAGACCAGTATCTTTCTCGACTTGGCCGGCTTAACAGTCGCCTTGGCAGGCGCTGCATTGTCAATCTTTTCCAAAATTGACGCTGATACCGGGCTTAACTGTTTCTGCTTCTGCGCACAACCAGTCATAAACAACACAAAAACCAGGGCAACGGCGCCCGTTACCAGTAACCCTACACATAAACTATAGCGATTCATCATCGTTTGGCTCCTTCAAATATCGCCTACATATACAAATGCCATGGGCTTCGCATGGGCCTAGACAGCATTCGGTTCGCCTCATCGTCGCCGACGATAACCTCTTTTTCCGGGTCCCATTTCAGCTTCCTGCCCGTCAGCATCGCAATTTCACCCAATAGCGCCGGAGTCAGCGACCTGTGTGCCACTTCCGCGGGCGTAATCGTCTCTCGCCTGCTCTTGACGCAATCTAAGAAATTCTGATGATGGTCCTTGCTCTCGTACAAATGAATCTCGTTTGGCCCGATTACCTCATCCACCACGCTTTTCGGATTCGCGTGTATCGGCTCATCGCGAGTAACGTGCAGCCAGCCCATGTCCCCGTACCAGCATGTCCCCATCCCGTGCGGAAGCTGTCTGTCGTTGGCGATTATCATCGTCATCCCGTTCGCGTATTTCGTCGTTACCTTATATTCATAAGGAACGTTAAATATCCCGTCCTTCGGATATGTCCCGTGTCCCTCTATCTCCACCGGCCCCGTATGCTCAAGGTCCAGCGCCCAGTGAGCGATATCGATATGATGCCCCGCCCAGTCCGTCATCTGACCGCCCGAATAATCCATTATCCATCGCCAGTCCCAGTGCAAAACCCCCCTGAAAGGAACCCACGGCGCAGGGCCAAGCCACATATCCCAGTCAACCCCTTCAGGCACCGGCTTAATCGACTCATTGCCTCGCGTGCTGCCCGTCGGCAATCCGACCTCAACCGTATGAACCTTGCCTATCCTGCCGTTGCGAACCAGCTCGCACGCACGTCTGAAATTAGCTACCGACCGCTGCCAGCTCCCTGTCTGCCAAATCCTCCCGTATCGCTTCACCGCGTCGCATATCGCCCTGCCTTCTTTAATCGTCCTCGCTAACGGCTTTTGACCGTGAATGTCCTTGCCCGCCTCCGCAGCCATTATCGCAGGTATCGAATGCCAGTGGTCAGGTATCGCCGTCGCTATTATATCTATGTCGCTTCGCCCAATCACATCGCGAAAATCCAGGTACGTCTTGCAGTCATTGTTCCCGTATTTCAGGTCCGCCTCCGCTTTGGCGGCTTTTTGACGCTTCACATCTATATCGCAGACCGCCACAACCAGTGCCTCGGACTTATCTAAGAATCCCCGCATATCCCAGGTCCCCTGCCCGCCGACTCCAATCACGCCAACGTGCAGCCGGTTGCTCGGTGCAACCCCTCCGTCGGCCCCGAATACCGAAGACGGCACAATGTAAGGAATCGCCATCGCGCCCGCCGCCGCTCCCGCCGCTGTCCTTAAAAAGCCCCGTCGATTTACTTTATTGTTATCTGGCATCGTTATGTCCCCTTTACAAAAAATAATTACACCTGCCACGGGCTTCGCATCTCTGTGCCAAGCATTCTCGCGGCCGTCGCGTCATCGATAATTTCTTCCGTCTCTGGCTTAAACCGTATCTTGCGCCCAAGCAGCATCGCTATCTGCCCTAAGTGCCCCACCGTCGCCGAACGATGCGCAATTTCCGCCGGCGCTATTGTTAATTTCCTGCTTTTTACGCAATCGAGAAAATTCCGCCAGTGCCCCGGCGATTCGTACAGCCGTATGTCATTTGTCCCGATTTTCTCCCTCACCACGTCCTCCGGCTCCGAATCCATTCCCCCGCGCGTAACGCAAATCCACCCTTTCTCCCCGTACCACTTCACTCCGCTTTCGTCCGTCCACTCTTTTCCCAGCGCGTATTTTATCCTGCTTGTTATCAGCATCGTCAGCCCGTCTGCGTATTTCACGTTCACGTCATAATCCGTCGGGCTGTTCCACACGCCCTTCACTGGAAACTCTCCCTTGCCCTCCACCTCCACCGGTCCCGTGTAATCAAGCCCCATTGACCAGTGCGCTATATCAACGTGATGCCCGACCCAGTCCATCAACTGCCCGCCGCCGTAATCGAGGTTCCATCTCCAGTTCCTGTGCACCCTCGCCGGACAATATGGCGAGTATGGTGCCGGCCCAAGCCATGTATCATAATCAAGCTCCGCCGGCGCAGTACCGATTTTTTCCTGACCCTTCGTCCCCGCGAAATCCCTGTGCCCCGGATACAGCGCAACTTCAATATGCTTAATCTTGCCTATCCTGCCGTTGCGCACCAGTTCACAAACATACCGGAATCTTTCCTCTGACCGCTGCCAGCTCCCCGTCTGCCACGCTGTTCCGTATCTTTTCACGGCGTCGCACATCGCCCTGCCCTGTCTCAAATCGTGCGACAATGGCTTCTCGCAGTAAATATCCTTACCCGCCCTCGCCGCCTCTATCGCTACAATCGCGTGCCAGTGGTCTGGAACACTTATCTCCACCGTATCGATATCGCTTCTCGACAGAACCTCCCTGAAATCCGCATAGCCCGCGCAGTCCTTGTTCCCGTAATGACTATTCACCAAATTGACACCGTCACGCAGATTATTCTTGTCGATATCGCAAATTGCCACTACCCGGCAGTCGCCCTCCTGAAGAAACTGCCTCATATTCGACGGCCCCTGCATTCCCAGCCCGATGCCGGCCATCGTAATCCGGTTGCTCGGCGCAACGCCTCCGTCAGCCCCAAGTACGCGCGCAGGGATTATATATGGAAGTGCAATGCCGCCTATTGCGGCGCCGGCCGTCTGTTTTAGAAACCGGCGCCGATTCAGATTCACTTTCATCTAAATCAACAACCTAACTAAACCAATACTACTTGTTCAGCGTGGTTTATTTGTCAAACTGAGCGTCGAACGCCAACTGCGACGACTTGAAGTCCGCTTTCTTAATGTATTCGCACGCCTCTTTCGCGCCGTGCTCGCGGTCCATCCGGCTGTCTTCCCATTCAACTGAAAGCGGCCCCTGATAACCGATGTCATTCAACGCGACGATTATCTCTTCGAAATTTATATCGCCGTGCCCAATCGACCGGAAATCCCAGAATCGCCTCGGGTCCGCAAACTCCGTATGACCGCCGAATACCCCGACCGTCCCATCCCCGTGCCCCCACCACGCGTCCTTCATATGCGAGTGGAATATCCGCCCCGGGAACGTCCTGATGAACTTCACGTAATCAACTCCCTGATACCCGAAATGGCTCGGGTCATAATTAAATCCGAACGCCGGGTGATTCTTCACCGCCTCAAGCGCACGCTGTGCCGAAGCGATATCAAACGCAATCTCCGTCGGGTGCACTTCCAGCGCAAACTTCACGCCCTGATTTTTGAAAACATTGAGAATCGGCGTAAAACGTTTTGCGAAATCCTTATACCCCGCCTTTATCATATCCGGCGATACAGGCGGAAAAGAATAGACATAGTGCCAGATTGAACTGCCGGTAAAGCCGTTGACGACTTTGACGCCGAGTTTTTTGGCGGCTTTGGCGGTATCGATGAGTTTCTGCGCCGCCCTTTTGCGAACACCTTCCGGGTCGCCGTCGCCCCAGACGTCCGCGGGCAAAATCGATTTGTGACGTGCGTCGATATTGTCGCAAACCGCCTGGCCTACCAAATGCGTCGATATCGCGTAAACCTCAAGCCCGTGCTTTTTCAGCAGTTTGCGCTTGGATTCACAATATTTCTCGTCCGCCAGCGCCTTGTCAACGTCGAAGTGGTCGCCCCAGCAGGCCAGCTCCAGCCCGTCGTATCCCCAGCTCGCCGCCTTCTCCGCTAAAACCTCAAGAGGAAGGTCCGCCCATTGTCCCGTGAATAACGTTACCGGTCTTGCCATTTTTATGTCTCCTTAACTGCAAATCATTTTTCAATATTCTTCTTTGTCATTGCGAGCGAAGCGAAGCAATCTCTTTTTCCTTTTTACTTTTTCATTGGCGTCCATTTTTTCGCGCTCTTTGCGCTTGCGACAACCGTTTCGATAAACAATATGCCGCGAACGCCCTCGTTGACGCCCGGGAAATCCTTTTCAAGCTCGCTGGGCTTGTCGCCCGCAATCGCGCACTTGACCGTTTCCGCGAAATTGCGGTAATTGTTCGCGAAGGCCTCGAAAAACGCCTCCGGGTGTCCGGATGGCAGACGTGTTCCACGTCCAGCCGCTGCGCTGTATTCGCCGACGTAGCCATTGCCGCGTTTCCAGACCTGCTCCGGGCTGTTATCCGCCCTCGTATAAAGATAATTGGGATGCTCCTGATGCCATTCCAAACTGGCCTTTTCGCCGTGTACCCAGATAGCGAGATTGTTCTCTTCGCCAATCGAAATCTGGCTCGCGTGCAAAATGCCCTTTGCCCCGTTATCGAACTTGAGCAGGCAGTTGCAGTCGTCATCAAGCAGGCGTCCCTTTACGAACGTCGTCAGCTCCGCGCAGATATGTGTGATTTTTAATCCCGTGATATATTCAGCTAAGTTGGCAGCGTGAGTTCCGATATCGCCGACACAGCCGCCCGCGCCGCTTTGCTTGGGGTCTGTTCGCCAGCCCGCCTGCATACTGCCGGTCTTTTCCAAAGCCGTCGCCAGCCACCCTTGCGGATATTGCACAACGACCTTGCGAATCGCGCCCATATCACCCTTCTTGACCATATCTTTGGCTAATTTCACCATCGGGTAGCCGGTGTAATTGTGCATCAGGCCGAAAACCTTGCCCGTGCTTTTAACAATCGCCTGTAATTGTTTTGCCTCCGCGGACGTAATCGTCATCGGCTTTTCGCACATAACGTGGAATCCCGCCTTGAGGAAATCTCTCGCGATGGGAAAATGCCAGTTATTAGGCGTCGTTATCGACACAAAATCAATCCGCTCGCCTTCGGGCAGCTTCGACTCCGCCTTTATCATCTCGGTATAAGTGCCATAGACCCTCGCCTGGTCGAGCGCAAGGGCTCTGCCCATTTGCTCGGATTTTTCAGGATTGATATCGAATGCCCCCGCTACAAGCTTGATTTCGCCGTCCAATCGTGATGCCTTGCGATGCACGTCCCCGATAAATGCGCCGGGGCCGCCCCCAATCATTCCCATCCTCAACTTCCGGTCGAGTTTCATATCTTTTCCTTTCAAAATTCGTCCGCCAATCAGTTTTGGCTTGGCCATCCCTAACGGGAGGTGGAATTGATTACTATATATGTAAGCCCCCCGCCTGTCAATACGCCGAATTCGTATTTTCTTTGCCACCCGCCAAGAGGCGAGGTCTCGCCAGAGGCGGACAGATTACACTGTTTATCAGCCACAGAGCGGCTGTGTTTGA
>PLLM01000049.1 GCA_003141275.1 Phycisphaerales bacterium | reverse complement strand
ACGCCCATCTGCTCGCTAATTATATCAATAACTTTCTGCTCTACTGCCTGGACATCCATATCAGCACTCACTTGGTATTCCTCCAATAAACAACATATTTACACAAATTGTCCACCAGCGGTTTCAGACATCAACGCTGCACCGTCCAATGACGGTCGGGTGGTATATTAACGACCGGATGCGTTGCCGACAACCATTTTTTTGAAANNGCAGTAAAAGTCAAAATAAGCCAAATAGCGTTGATATGGATAATCTCAATACGAACAATCAGGCGGGCAATCACTTTGCTGACTCCATAGACGTCAGGAAACGGGGCTGGCTGCGTCGTCTTTTTGCTTTTATCGGGCCTGCCTACTTAGTCAGCGTCGGATATATGGACCCGGGCAACTGGGCCACGGACATCGAGGGAGGCGCACGATTCGGCTACGCACTCATCTGGGTCCTGCTGATGTCCAATCTTATGGCGGTCCTTTTGCAGACCCTGGCGGCCCGGCTGGGGGTTGTTACAGGTCTGGACCTTGCCCAGGGCTGCCGACGGGAATATCCGAAGAGATTTAATCTCTTATTGTGGCTGCTGGCGGAAACCGCGATAGCCGCAACCGATTTGGCGGAGGCGCTGGGAACCATAATCGGGTTGAACCTGCTGTTCAAACTGCCACTGTTGTGGGGCTGCTTAGTTACCGCGTGCGATACTTTCCTGCTCTTGGTATTACTGCGATTAGGCATCCGCAAAATGGAGGCGTTTATCGTATCGCTTGTGGCCGTCATAGGCGGATGCTTTATATTAGAGGTTTTTCTCGCGAAGCCGGACTGGACAAGTATCGCCGCCGGATTTAGCCCCAGTTTGAATTCGCAAAGCTTATACATCGCCATAGGTATGATTGGCGCGACGGTTATGCCTCATAATCTTTACCTTCACTCCTGTCTTGTTCAGTCACGACAAATATCGAAGACATTTACCGGCAGAGAGCGGGCGTGCAGATTTAATTTTCTCGATTCAACGATAGCGTTGAACCTCGCGTTTTTCGTCAATGCGGCTATCCTGATTATGGCCGCCGCCAATTTTTACAGCAGAGGCATCGAAGTTACCCAGATTCAGCAGGCACACAGTTTATTGGATAATATTTTAGGCAGCAAAATCGCCCCCATCGCCTTTGCGATTGCCCTGATTGCCGCGGGCCAAAGCTCGACGCTCACAGGCACAATCTCAGGCCAGATTGTTATGGAGGGCTTCCTGAATATAAAAATGCGACCCTGGCTGCGAAGATTGATGACTCGCGGCATCGCGCTTGTGCCGGCGGTCATCGTAATCGCAATAGCAGGCAACGAAGGAACGTATCGACTTTTGATTTTCTCGCAGGTCGTGCTCAGCTTGCAGCTGCCCTTCGCGATTATCCCGCTCATCCATTTCACTTCCGACAAAAAGAAAATGGGCACGTTCGCCAATAATATTTTTGTAAAAATAGCCGTCTGGATTGTCGCTGGGGTTATCGTGGCGTTGAATCTTAAGTTAGTTTACGACGAACTAACCATTTGGGGCAGTGCATCTCCCTGGCTGTGGGCGATTCTCTGCCCGATTGCTCTTTTACTGGTTGGCGCACTTGGCTTTATCACATTTTTGCCCCTGTTCCGCAAAGGCGCAGCGTGGACAACGGCGGATGGCGAGGTCGGTGAAAGGTTAGCAAAACAAATCAAGCCAATGATCATTAAGCATATAGGCGTCGCACTTGAGCACACCGAAGGAGACGCAAAAATTATCTCCGCCGCCATCACCCTTGCCAAAAGCCACAACGCCAGCATTACCCTCGTCCACGTCGTCGATACCCCCGGCGTAATGGTTTATGGCAATGAAAGCGAAAGCGTTCACAGCGTAAATGACCGGACATATCTCGAACGATTGGCGGAAGAAGTTGCGGAGAGGGATTTCCAGGTGAACGCCGATTTGCGTTTCGGCAGGCCGGTCGAGGAGCTTGTCAAATCCGTCAAGGCAAACGGCTTCGACCTTTTAGTGCTCGGCTCACACGGCCATCATCTTGTGGGTGATATCATTTATGGCGAAACCGTGGACAGCGTCCGCCACGCAATCGACATCCCCGTCTTTGTCGTTCGGACGCATAATCAGGAACACCCGCAATCCGAACACTGAGACAGAAAGACAACCATGCAAAAATATTGACATTCTGTTACCTCTAAACTAAATTCATAGGTTAAAGAATGAACGCTGTCGGAATACAACTGAAGCGATACCCATATGAAGAACCATACCATTTGCATCTCGTGTTCTCCGCGAGCAATGGTCTTTTCGAAGGTCATCTTGAATTTTTCTGCAACGCAACTGGCATAAAGGAACTTGGCACTGCCCTCCACTCTTTCCCGAACAAAATACCAGATGCGTATTCATACGAGATTGGATCGGCACAAAAGGAAAACAATTCTGCATATTATTTTGCTCTACACGCCTACACAACGGATATGAGTGGGCGGTGTGCTCTGCAAATTGTTGTTGATAACAATCAGGACAAACCCGATGAAGGAGCTTGTCGCTTTTCAATCAAAGCGGAACCATCAGCAATCAATCGGCTCGGCAAACTACTGCTGACATTTTCAGAGATGAAACATCAAACACTGAATTGGTCGTTGTCGGGAGAGAACGATTGCCTGATTGAAAACGAATAAAAATCTGCCGTTTTCGCCGTTCTGCCCAAAAACCAGAAACAACTTCAATCCGAATCAAGCTAAAAACTACATCGCCATGCCGCCATCGACGCCGAGGACCTGGCCCGTGATATAGCCGGAATCGTCGGAAGCCAAAAATGCCACCGCGCGGGCGACATCCTCGACGTTGCCAAACCGCTTTACAGGTATGAACGCCAGAGCGCCTTCCTTTACAGCGTCGGGCAGAACAGCCGTCATATCGGTTTGGATGAAGCCCGGGGCGATGCAGTTTGAGGTAACGTTCTTTTTGCCGACCTCGCGGGCGATTGATTTGCTCATACCAATCAGGCCCGCCTTGCTGGCAGCATAGTTTGTTGAGCCCGCCTGGCCTATGACGCCAGCGACGGAGCTGATACTGACGATTCTGCCGAATTTATTGCGAACCATCGACCTTGCCGCGACGCGCGTCGCCACAAAAGCCGCGCGAAGATTTACGTTGATGACCTTGTCGAAATCCTCGTCGTCCATCTGAATCATCAGCTTGTCGCGTGTGATACCCGCGTTGTTGACCAGAATGCCTATACCGCCAAACTGGTTGGCCAATTCTTCGAGCACCTCGGTGAGCTTTTCGGAATTTGTAATATCGATGCACTTGGTGATGACCTCGTGTCCCTGCTGTTTGCATACGGCCACAAGCTCCTCAAGCTGCACGGCGTTTAGGTCTAATCCGGCGACGATACGCCCCTGCTTCAAAAGTTCCAATACGATTGCCCTGCCGATTCCTCTGGCAGCGCCCGTTACTACCGCTAATCTTTTTTCAGACATTATAAAATTCTCCAGATTACGAAGTATTAATTGTTTTTCGCAAGTATATTGGTTTTATAACAGGATGCAAGCCGGTAGTTAACTGGCAGCGAACAGCAAAGGGTGTTGTTATTTTTTATTTTCCTTCCAGAGCCAGATAGCCAGGCCTGCTGTAACGATGCACGCCGGGACGCTCATCCACATCGGCACATCAAAAAGATTAGTCGTAACCTTCACCTGTAAAACGAGGCGCAGCAAATGTGCTATTGAAACAATCAGCAAAAATATCACCGTGATGGTTGTTGCCGGTTTCATAATCGTTCTCCTTTTACAATTCGTTAATTGCCGCCGCCGAAGAGACGTTAATTATGTTTGCCCTGCGGTGAATGCGTTTCATCAAACCGGTGAGTACCTTGCCGGGGCCTATTTCGTAAAACGTCTCGACGCCGTCGGCTATTAATCGCTCGACGCATTTTTGCCAGTATATCGGCTGGACTAATTGCTTTGCAAGTGATTGGCGAATCTGATTTGCGCTTGTGTAATAATCGGCTGTGATATTAGCGATAACCCTGGGTTGTGCTGGCTCTTTGATATTTGTCATGCCAAGCGCCTGGCTAAGCACATCCGCCGCCGGTGACATCATCGATGTATGAAACGCCCCTGCGACCTCTAAGCGGATTGCCTTCATTGCGCCGTATTTTTCCGCTAACCCAGTTGCCCGCTCACAAGCGGGTATTGCGCCGCTTATCGCGATTTGACCGGGGCAATTGAAATTAACGCCTTCCAGCAATTCGCCCTTGGCTGCTTCGACGCAAAGTGCCCTGGTCTTTTCCTCATCGAGACCGATGATTGCGACCATACCGCCTTTGCTTTTATCCGCCGCGGCCTGCATCGCCTCGCCACGCTTTTTGACTAATTTCAAACCATCCTCAAAACTAATCAACCCCGCCGCATAAAGGGCGGTGTATTCGCCCATGCTCAAACCAGCGGTAATATCGGGGATGATATTTTTTGTCTTTTCGCCCGTCCTAAATATCTCCAGAATCGCCGCCGACACCGTAAAAATAGCCGGCTGGGATATCGTCGTCGTGTTGAGCGTCTCAACAGGCCCTTCGAAGCAAATCTTCGTGATATCGAACCCTAAAGTCTGGTTGGCCTTGTCAAATATGGCTTTTGCCGCCGGAAACCCCTCCGCGACATCTTTGCCCATCCCGATAAATTGCGAGCCCTGCCCCGGGAATAAAAATGCTGTTTTCATCATTTTGTCCTTAGCGATTAGTATCTCGTTGGTTGTTCAGCTTTCAAAACCGCCTGTTTTATCGCAGAAAAAGGCAGGCCTGTCAAGAGATACCCCCATCTCGCAACGAACCGTCCGCCGTCGGCTCTGCCGACGTCGAGACCTCGCCCGCCCCTGAGGGGCGAGGCGGGTAAACCCGTCGAAACCGGATTTTCGATGCGTCCATGGCGGGATATGCCGTAAAAACAACAAAATCGTCTTGACAAATCACCCGCGGTAAACTATCTATTCTCGTTTCAACCGTAGCAGCTTAAATCAGAAGCAATTTTTGGAGTACCAGTTAATGTTACCAATAAAAAAGATAAGTAAGAGCAGGACTCACTCGCGCAGGTCACATCATGCCCTGAAACCGGTGAATTACACGGTATGCCCGAAGTGCGGCCAGGCAAAGCTGCCGCACGCCGCGTGTGAGAAATGCGGCTATCTCAATTCCAATATCACCCTGAAAGTCGCAGAACAGACCGAGAAAAAGAAGAGGTAACGCCAGATGCGTATCGCTATCGACGCAATGGGCGGTGATAAAGCACCCGACGCCGTTATCTCCGGCGCGGTTGAGGCGCTTGAGTTGCTTGAGGAGGGCGACGAGGTTATCCTTGTCGGCCCCAAAGAGGTCATTGAGCCAAAGCTGCCGGCGCAACGCTCTCATAGGGCAGTCCTGACGGTTGTTCACGCACCTGATGTTATTGGTATGGACGACCCCCCTATCGATTCTTTGCGAAAGAAGCCCCGCAGTTCGATATCGATTCTTGCCAAATTAAGCAAACTTGGCAGAACTGACGCAGTTATTTCCGCCGGCAACACCGGCGCCTGCGTCGCGGCCTTCCAGATGCGTATGCGAAATCTCCAGAGCGTCAACCGCCCCGGAATAGCCGTTGTATTCCCGACCTTCGAAGGCCCCGTTACCATTTGCGACGTCGGGGCCAATATTGCCTGCAAGCCAATCAATCTTTACCAGTATGCGGTTATGTCTTCGATATACGCGCGTGAGCTGTTCGGGATACAAAACCCCAGGGTAGGTCTGATGAGCATCGGCGAAGAAGACGCCAAAGGTAACGAGGTAGTCAAAAAGGCGCGCGGACTCATAAAACAGGACCCGAAAATCAACTTCATCGGGAACATCGAGGGCCGGGATATTTTCAAGGGTGTCTGCGACGTGGCAATATGCGAAGGATTCGTGGGAAACGTCATCCTGAAGCTGACCGAGGGGCTTGTCGAGGGGCTTGTCAAAGCGATAAAACAGGAAATTGTAACCCATAAGTTCCGACTGATAATCGGGCCGATGTTCAAAGGAGTAATGAAACGATTCTTCAAAAAGCATGACTATCACGAATACGGAGGCGCATTACTCCTGGGCATAAATGGGACTGCGCTTATCTGCCACGGGGCAAGCGAAAGCAGAACGATAAGAAACGCTATAATGGCGACGAAAAAATATCACAGCGTAGGGATAAACAATAAAATCGCCGAATACCTCTTGGCCAGCAGCATAGTCGATGAAGGACAAAACGCCGAGCCGGAGGATACTGCATTAAGGGTCAAGGATGAACAAGTCGATTGAGTCGCACCACTCGGATTTCATCGCGGTTATTGCGGGGCACGGTTCGTATGCGCCAGCCGGAATTCTGACCAACGATGACTTCACCAAAATGGTCGAAACCTCGGATGAATGGATTAAGACACGGACGGGGATTGAACGGCGGCACGTCTGCGGCAAAGATGAAAGCACGGCGCAGTTGGCGACGGAAGCGGCTAAAAAAGCACTGGCGACGGCAGGACTGAAGCCGGAGCAGATAGAGCTTATCATCGTCGCGACAATAACTCCCGAAATGGTATTTCCATCCACGGCGTGCTTTGTGCAGAAGAACCTCGGCGCGACCAACGCCTGGGCGTTCGACCTGATGGCGGCGTGCAGCGGGTTCATATACGGGATTTCCATAGCGCAGCAGTTTATCGAAAGCGGCCGGTTGAAAAACGCCCTTGTAATCGGGGCGGAGACGCTGACCAAAATCGCCAACTACAAGGACCGCACCAGTTGTATCCTTTTCGGCGACGGGGCCGGAGCGGTGGTGCTTGAGGGCAGGCCGAGGAAAAAAGACGAAGTGCAAAGCGGGGTCATTTACAGCACGATGTACGCAGACGGCAGCTCGTGGGAAGCGTTGAATTGCCAGGCCTACGGCTCGCGAAATCCCGTGAGCAGGCCCTTGGATGACCCGAAAAAAATCTATATGGAAATCAAGGGGCGGGAGGTTTATCAACAGGCGGTGCGGAGAATCGTCGAGACCGTAATGGAGTGTCTCGAAAAATGCAATCTCACGCTCGATGACATTAAAATGGTTGTCTCGCATCAAATGAACGCAAGAATCATCGAATCCGCCGCCAAACGGCTGGAAATACCCGACGACAAAATCTTCATCAATATTAATGAATACGGCAACACATCCGCCGCGTCGGTTCCGCTGGCTTTCGACCAGGTTATCCGCGAGGGCAAAATCAAACGCGGCGACATAGTCATCCTTGTCGCCTTCGGCGCAGGTCTGACCTGGGGAGCCAACGTGATTCGGTTTTGACCGCGGAATCGCGAAGACACCGAGGACCGCACATTTCGGACTTGAAACTCAGGAGCATTTCAAAAAAGCATAGAGTCCGCGAAGGCGGATTGAAAGAGGGGCTCGTTGGCTATTTCGACGTATTCAATTTTACGGGCAAGGTCTGCGGCGAGGGTTCGGCAGCGAGAGCTGACCAGAATAAGCTGAGCGCCTGAGGAGGCGGCGTTGCCGACGGAATGGATGCGGTCAACGGGGACATTCGGCAAAAGGCCGACGCGAAGAGCGGATTGCCGGCGGATATAATTGCCAAATGCGCCGGCGAGGAAAATTTGCTTTATGTCGGCATCGGCGAGCGATAAACGATGCTGAAGGAGATGTATCCCGGCGCGGATGGCGGCCTTGGCGAGCTGTACCTCGCGGATGTCCTGCTGGGTCAGATACACCGCTGGAGTATGGCCATGATAAGCGAGTACGAAGACAGTGCCTTCCTCTTTGGCCGGGGAATTTTTGTGTTTAATTTTGGTTATACGTTTCGCTATGGCCGAGGGCAGGGATGTTTTAGGTTTGAATCGGCCGGTGAAATCAATGACACCGGAATCGAGCATAACAGCGACGGCGTCGATAAGGCCTGAGCCGCAAATCGAAACGGGCCTGCCCCCCCCTATCACGTCGATAGCGATATTGTGTTTGTCGAGGACTACGGCCTCGATTGCGCCATCGGCGGCCCTTGAGCCGCAGGCGATTCTCGCACCTTCAAAAGCGGGGCCTGCGGCGCAACTCGCGGCAAGAAGTTTATCTTTTGTGCCGAGGATGACTTCGCCATTGGTGCCTATGTCGATTACGAGCGTTGCCTGGTCTGCGGAATCAAGAGATGTTGCTAGAGCGACCGCTGTTGTATCAGCTCCGACGAAGCCGGCGATATTGGCGACGGTGTGAACATTACCAACGGGATTGACGCCAACGCCCAGTGCGGTGGGAGGCGAATCTTTCGCATCGAGTGAAAACGCCTTATATGGCGCCTCGCCGAGCTGCGTTACGGGCAATCGCAGAAATATGTGGTGCATTGTGGTATTGCCTACGACGCATGTCTCGTATATGTCGCTGCTTTGGGCCGAGACCTGGTTGCAGCAATCGAGGATGAGGTCGTTGAGGCGACCGACAATCAGCGTGTTTAGCTCTTTTAGTTTTTTGTCGGTCTGGGCATAGCCGATTCTTGATATTACATCATCGCCGAATTTGGTTTGCGGGTTAAGGGTCGCGGAGGTCGCGAGGAGTCGGCCTGTTTTCATATCGATTAGTTTGACGACGACGGTTGTTGTGCCGATATCGACTGCCAGACCAAGTATGGGACGGCTGCCAGCGGCAGAGAGATATTTCTTGTAAATATCGGGCTGGGCGGCGTCTTTGCGTCCGGCACCTTCGGTGAGGATTTTGTGTTCCGCGAACCGGGAATCCGGCGGGACAAGAACAGTAAGGTTTCCGGTAACGCGATGCTGGCAGGCCAGGACGGTTTCGCCGGCCGGCTGCAAGATAACGGCGCATTTACCGCAGGTGCCCTTCTCGCCGCATACGGTATTGAGAACAATACCCGCCAACCCAGCGGCTTCCAACAGCGTCGCGCCGGGGTGAATGGAAATCTCTCTACCGTCGGGCTGAAAGGTAACGGTAAAATGCTTCATTTTTTAGACCGCTACTCATAAACCCCCAGGTTAAACCCGGGGATGAACCCCCAACATAAAGTTGGGAGCTTGCTTACCAGCTTATCTTGTGGCGAATTTTCCACTTCTGGTGGCGCTTTTTGCTTCCGATTTTGCGCCTGCGTCTTGGTTTTGCCATACTTTACTCCGTCAATCCGACCTAAAGACAATCTATAAATAGCTCTGTTTATTGTATCGAGCGTTTGATATTATAGGAAAAGCGACGAAATGTCAAAGTACAATTTGGTTTATGTGCATAATCTTTGCCCGGGGCGGCAGGAGATATAGCGATGATTCAATGTACGCAGTGCGAGCTGTGCGAGGTTGGGCCGGACGGTCGGCGGGCGTTCAAATGCGACCCGTTCTCGAATATCAAGGAGCCGGAGTGCGTCGCGAAGTGGCAGTTGATTCGGCTGGATATGCTGCTGGTCAGCTATCAGAGTATGCTGCGATGGCAAAAAGAGATGGAGCCGATACAGCGCAAAATGATGAAATACGTCGAGAGGGAAATAAACGACATCGACGAGAGCGATAAGTGGAAGATTGACGAGGATGAACCGCCATCAGATGATGAGGGCACAGAACCAAAGCCCGAAGACCCGGGAAAACTTTAGAATTACACCTTGTTATTTCTCAAAGTGAATACCGCAGGCGGTTTGAGTGATGTGTTCGGATTCGGTGCGGGGGTATTTTCGGCAGTTCATAGAGCGGATGGGGTATATTTTGCATATTGCTTTGCCTTCGGCGTCGAATTTAAGCCAGGGGCAGACATTCGGGAGTTTGCAGCAGGCGCCGCAGCGGAGGCACTGGCCCCGGCGGGTCTTTGAGACGGGCAAAAAAGCGGTTACAGTCCGCTTGAGTTTGGCGGCCCAGGTGTTTTTGGGGGATTGTTTTACTTCAGTAATAGCCATAATCAGGGTATAAGTATAGCGTTTCGGCGTGTAAATGCAATAAACAGTCGGGCAGATACGTCTAAATATGTGAAAAATGGCCAATTATGGCGCAGCATGATATAGAGCAGGTAATTATAGGATGCAACAAAGGCGACGAGGGGTGCTTTACGCAGCTCGTCGATATATATGGCAGGCGGTGCTTTGGGTATTTTTACCGTTTGACCGGCAACAGGGATTTGAGCGATGAATTGCTTAGCGAGCTATTTGTCAAGTTAGTGGAAAAGATAGGCACCTACCGCGGCGGCAGCTTCGACGGGTGGATATTCACGATGGCGTCGAATATCTTTCACGACCATTTGCGATTCAAGCAGCGGCAAACGCGACTTCTGGATGGGCACAGTAAACGGATAATGTCGCAATCGGCGGGTGTCGCAAGCGGATACGACGGCGACGCCGACAAGCTGCAGATGGCGCTGGGAGAATTGGACAGTGGCGTGCGGGAACTGGTAATGATGAGATTTTACTCGCAGATGTCGTTCAAGGAAATCGCGGAATCAAGGCAGGAGCCGATAGGAACGATATTGTCGAAGGTGCACCGGGGATTAAGGAAATTGCGGGAGTTGATGGGATAACCATATATGAATAATTCAGCGAACGAAAATTTGAGAGAGTTGCTGGCCGGCTTTATGGATGAAGCGGCAGCCCGGCAGACGGCTGAGGATATAGAAAAGGGTGAAGAAATTCTGGGGGCGAATCAAGCGCCTCAGCCGGATGAACGGGTACTCGCCGAGGTGAAGAAAAACGTCGTTGCCGCTCTAAGACGACGGCGAACAGTCGTATTCCAGAAAAGGATTCTGGGTGCGGCTGTCGCAGCGGCAATTGTTGTGGTATCGGTACTGACCATGATACGGTATGGCAACCTGTCCAACAGCCATCAAACCAGAATGGTCGCGGCGTCAATACCATCACGGGTCTGGGAAGGCGCGGACGACGCGGATGTAACCGTGCTGAAAGCGGAAATAGAAAATATTCAGAGTGAATTGTCGGGGGTTCAATCTGATGATACCGGCGGCAATGGGAGTACAGCCGTCGACGATTTGGAAACAGAATTAATCGAAGTTAACGGCGATATGTGGAAAGGATAAGGATATGAGAATCAGCGTATGGAAAACAGTGTTAATCGCCTGTTGCGTACTGGCGATGGCAGGCTTGAGCCAAACAAAAGCGGGAGACCTCGCACAGGAAGAGCAGATTAGTGCTGCCCCGCCAGGCCCTGATGGTCCTCCGATGATGGGTAAAGGGCGATTTGAGCCGACGCCGGAACAGGTTGACCATATATTGGCCGAGATAAAGGAAAAAAATCCCCAAGAGGCAAATGAGCTGACAACATTACGCGCAAAAGACCCCAATGCCTTCAGGATGGAGCTGCGAAACCATATGCGGGAGCAGTTTATGTCGCATATGATGGGACAGATGAGTGAACAAGGCAAACCATCCGAAAATGCTCAAGGCAAACGGCAGCCCCCGCAGGGACAGATGCCGATGATGCAGGGACCGGGCGCGGAATTTATGCGTGAAAGGATTCAGGAAAGAACAGACGAGTTTTTGAAATGCCTCAAGGAAAATTACCCGGATGAAGCTACGAAACTCGAACAGATCAAAAAGGATAATCCCGACCAGTTTGCCAGAGCGATGATGATAAGCGGGAAGAAATACGGCCCGATTTGTATGGCGGTCAAAGACGACCCGAATCTTGCGAAAGTGCTGAAACAGCAAATGGAACTTAAAGATAAACGGACGGAATTGTTGAAGCAAATCGCGGCGATAACGGATGAAAAGCAGAAAAAGGCGCTTACCACGGAATTAGAGCAGATTGTCGGCCAGCAGTTTGACCTGATTGTCAAACGAAAACAAATGGCGTATGAAGACCTGACAAAGAAACTGGCGGACCTGCAAAAAGAGGTCAACCAGAGAAAGGCCGATGCCGAGAAATGGAAGAGCAAGGATTTCAAAAGCCAGAAGGTTAAAGAGCGCGTTACCGAGCTTCTTAACGAAAAGGAAAAATTCGAGTGGGACAATTGATTGCAGATTTCTGATTGCAGATTGCGGATTTAAACGGGGCCTTGCGAGTTATTCGCAGGGCCTCGCTGTTTTTGTTATTTACGCAGGCGTTCCTGTTCGAACTGGGTCGCTTTTTTAAGAATACGCTTTTCCGAGGTGGTCAAAGAGTGAATCCCGTTATCGTGAACTTTCTTGAGAATGCGGTCAAGCTCAAGGCGAAGCCGGCGTTCGGATTCGATATATTTCTCCCATCTTGACGCCTTGAAGCGTAATTTAAGGGCGTTTCTCCAGGAATCAGACAGAACGTATATCACCCCTACCGCTATGCCCGCGAAATGACAGGCCTCGCCGCCGGCGTTTGCGCCTTTGGAGAAAACGGTATAAAACGCAATAGCCATAAATATAACCGCGGCAACGCGAATCGGCACAGGGAAGATAACGATAAATACGACGAAATGCGGGAAGAGAATGGCACAGGCGGTGAGGACGCCGAGAATTGCCCCTGATGCGCCTACCATCAGCCCGGCAGGCAAAAATCCGGCCGTAACCAGAAGTATATAAAACAATCCCCCTGCCACACCGCAGGAAAGGTAAAACGTAATAAATTTTTTGCCGCCCCACTGGCGCTCAAGCGAGGGGCCTAAGAAGAACAGGCCGAGCATATTGAATAATATATGACTGAAACCATCGTGAAGGAACTGATAGGTAATCAGACGCCATATCTGGGCGATGTAAAACAATGAAATTGGGTACAAGGCAAAATACGTTTGAAGGAACGTCATTCCCGTCCCTTCCTGGGATGAGAAAATGGTATTAATTAAGAAAACGGCAACGTTGATAATGAGCAGCCATTTTACGACAGGGGTTAAAGACGGGAAGCCCAGGCGCATCTGCGGCGCATAACCCGATTCCGAGTCGCTTTTTTCCTGGGTGTAATCTCTGTCGTAAAGCCCCATAGTATCCTTAAGAAAACCACTGTTTGGTGATTGATACTATTATATCAAAAAACCGCGAATTGTTCGGGAAAATCAGCGGGCTTTGGATGATTGTATATCGGCAGGAAGTTTCTGGAAGATGAGCATCATGACAACGCCGAAAATCACCATATAAATGGACAGGTTCTGGGAGATGGTGCCGCCCTTGTAAATTATCCACCGGCCGTATTCCAACGGGTTATCGTCACGGAGAAACTCTTCAAAAAAGCGGACGCAGCCGTAAAGGATGAACATAAGGGCGGAGGTGCCGCCC
The DNA here is from genome assembly GCA_003141275.1 of Phycisphaerales bacterium. Lineage (GTDB taxonomy): Bacteria > Planctomycetota > Phycisphaerae > Sedimentisphaerales > Anaerobacaceae > Fen-1362. The sequence continues at coordinate 54,478 of PLLM01000049.1, read as the reverse complement.
GGTTTTGTGAGGGGTTTGAGGAAGTTTTTGGCTTTTTGAGCGTTTTGTGCCCTTCTCCAGAACAGGTAAAGCAATCCCGCGATAACAGCCGCGTCTGCGGATGAATACAATTCCGTCGGATGAACCGCTAAGCAACGGTAAGGGCCTTTTGTAACCATTTCTTTTTGCTGCGGGGTCAACTTGTCGTAAGGTTTAAGTATCCCGGAATTAAAGAAGTCATCCGGCAGTTGCAATTGAGGTAAGGAACGGTTTCTGGACGGGTTTGGCTCGGCCTGGCTTGTGTAGGCGAATGAGCCATAAGGGAATCTGACCGCCCAGGGTAAATCACAGGGTTTTCCGAAACAGCAGCCATTGAGAAAACAGCCCATCCTGCCAAAGCTCAGGGCAAGCATAAGCCCGATTGCGAGGATGTCGAGATACTGGCGGGCGGGCAGCTTGTGATATCGAAGGTAGAGGATAATTACAGCGATAGCGGCAAGAACGCCTCCCAGAAGCTCAAGCCCACCTTCCCAGATTGCAAAGACCCCAATCAGATTGTCTCTGAAACGGTCAAAATGGTGCAGGATATAAAATACGCGAGCGCCGACTACGCCCGCGACAAGAGAATACAGCGAGACATTGGTAATCATTTGCGAGTCGGGAGTGATATTTTTGCTGAGGTGCCTGATAACATGCACCGCCAGCAGGAAACCAATGACCAGCATCAGGCCATAGCCCTTAACCGTCAACGACGTAAATGGTATTCTGAATAGTTCAGGGTGCATCTGTAAATTTTTTGACCGTCGATTTATTGTTTAAGCGGTTTTTTAATCTTGTTGTGCTCGTCGAGCAGTATGACCTTCGGTTTAAGTCTTTTTGCCTCCGCTGGCGTGCAATAAGCGAAGCTGAAGATTATGACTATATCATTTTTCCTCATCAGTTTTGCCGCGGCCCCGAGGACGATTATCTGGCCTGAGTTTGCCGGCGCCGGTACTGCGTATGTCTCGACCCTGCTGCCGTTGGTCAGGTCGGCGATGAGGACGCCTTCGTAAGGCAAGATTCCCACGGCTTTCATCAGGGCCGAGTCGATGAGGATGCTGCCGGGGTAGTGAAGCCGGGTCTCGGTCACGCGTGCCCGGTGCAGTTTCGATTTTAACATCTTTAGAAGCATTGTTATTTGCCTGCCTTCTTATAAATTAAAAGCGAGTATTATACATCATCTTGCCCGGCAGTCCACTGTCAGGTTGTCAATCAGTCGGGTCGAGCCGAACCGTGCCGCGATGGCAATCAGCACCTTTCCTGTGATGCGACTAACGTCCCGAAGGGTATCAGCGTCAACGATGCTTATGTAATCGATGCTGCTGAGCGATTTTGCGGCGGTAATTATCTTACGAATTTTAGCGACGATTGTTTTGGGATTTGTCCGGCCCGCCTCAATCATTTCGTGGGCGGTCCTGAGCGAGCGGTGTATGCAGGTCGCGTCTTTTCTCTGCTGCGGCGACAAATACCGGTTTCTGCTGCTAAGCGCAAGGCCGTCGGTCTCGCGGACCGTCGGACAGCTAATGACCTTGAGAGGAAAATTAAGGTCGGCGGCCATTCGCTTTATCACCGCAAGCTGCTGGGCGTCTTTTTGGCCAAAGTAAGCAACGTCGGGCTGCACGATATTGAAAAGTTTTGCGCAGACGGTGGCGACGCCGCGAAAATGACCCGGCCGAAAACGCCCGCACAACGGCTCCGAAATTTTATCCACGTTGACCCAGGTCAGCTCTTCTTCCCGGTACATTTCCTCTGCGTCGGGGACAAATACCACGTCAACGCCGTGGTCTTCGCAGATTCGCAAGTCATTCCGCAGGGGCCTTGGGTATTTCGCGAGGTCTTCTTTGGGGCCGAACTGTGTCGGGTTGACAAAGATACTGACCACAACGAAGTCGCCGTGTTTGCCGGAGCGTTCGATAAGTGATATGTGTCCCCGGTGCAGCGCGCCCATCGTGGGGACAAAGCCGATTGTTCTGGCCGCGTTGCGGGCGGCGCTGACGAACACTCTGAGTGATTTAATGGTTTTTATAATTTTCATTTCAAACCTATTATCCGCACGCGAGGTAATATTGCAACTGCCTGACGAGCGAATCTGTCGTCTTTTTGTCGAAGCAGTCGAAATTCGACAGCCGAATGACCGGGCAAACCTTCCAGTCGCGTAAACCCTGTTCGTAACCCGCGCCGACTGCCTCAAGAAAACTGCTTTCAATTCGCTGCTCGTATGGCCTGCTTCGCTTGTGAATCCGCTCAAGGCACTGCCGGGGCGGGTTTTGCAGGTGTATCACTAATACCGGGTCAGCAACCGTAGGCGACACAATCGAATAATACTTCTGATATAAAGCTAATTGCTCTGTGTTTAGAGTCAGTTTCGCGTATATCTGCTCTTTCTGAAAAAGGTAATCGGTAACAACGGGCTTTCCCTTTTCGAGCGATGTCGGATTCAACTGCTCAAGCCGTGTAAAAAGAAAATACAACTGGCTGTCAAGGGCAAGGTCGTGATTGCCGGCGTAAACTTTGGCCAAAAACGGATTGGTATCGTATGCCTCGAAGATTGCGCGACACTTAAAAACCTCTGCGAGTATTTTCGTAAGCGTCGTTTTACCCGCGCCGATATTGCCCGCAATACTGATAAGCTGCGGCACATCAGGCCTGAGAACAAAATCGCCGTCATTCAGCCGGCCCGCAAGCGTATCAACTGTCTCATTAAGAATGGGATGCTTCAGCTTCGGATTCAACTCGCACAGCCCCGTCAGCACAAAAGAACGCAGATGCATTTGCGGATGAGGAACGGTGAGCGTATCGCTGTTTATTACCTCGTCGCCAAACAGCAGCAAATCCAAATCTATGGTTCTTGACGCCCATTTTCCGTCTCTTTTGCGGCCAAGGGTGTTCTCGATAAGAACGAGGCGATGAAAAAGTTTTTCAGCCGACAACGACGTCTTTATTTCCGCTGCGCAGTTTAGATACATCGGCTGGTTGGCATCGCTCAATGGTTTGGTTTCGACAATGGTTGAAATCCGCTCGACGGCAACATCCGGCGTTTCACGCAGCAATTGCAGGGACTTGCCAATAAAATCTTTCCTGTCGCCGAGATTACTGCCCAAACCGATGTATGCGATGGTCCGGCTCATTTGCCTATGGCCTTGATTCGACCAAGCGCCTCGACAACATCAGGCGGATTGCCGAACGCCGTCAGCCGCACGTAACCTTCCCCTGTCGGCCCGAATCCCGCGCCGGGGGTCGTTACGACGTGCGCCTTGCTGAGAAGCAAATCGAAGAATTGCCACGAGCCAACGCCCTCAGGCGTTTTCATCCAGATATACGGCGCGTTAATCCCGCCATAAACCTGATAACCAAGTGCCGTCAGTGACTCGCGAATTACCTTCGCGTTGCTCATATAAATATCAATCGTTTTGCGAATCTGCTTTTTGCCTTCGTCGGAATATACCGCGGCAGCCCCGGCCTGCGTAACATAAGATACACCGTTGAACTTGGTGCAGAGTCGCCTGTTCCAGAGCGGATTCAGGGCGACGCTTTGGCCAGCCCTGGTGAATGCCCTAAGCTCTTTCGGCACAACGGAAAAAGCGCAGCGAAGCCCCGTAAATCCTGCGGTCTTCGAAAAACTCCTGAATTCAATCGCGACGTCTTTTGCGCCATCTATTTCATATATCGAGTGCGGTATCTGCGAATCGCTGATATACGCCTCGTATGCGGCGTCGAATAAAATTACGGACCTGTTTTCCTTTGCGTAATCGACCCATTTTTTCAACTGCTCTTTAGTCGCCACCGCGCCCGTCGGGTTATTCGGAAAGCACAGGTAAATGATGTCCGCCTTTTCCTTCGGCAGCTCAGGAACAAAATTATTGTCGGCTGTGGCGGGCATATAAACGATTTTCAAATACGTCCCCTGCCCCGCGACCGCCCCCGTCCGCCCCGCCATTACGTTGGTATCGACGTAAACCGGATAGACCGGGTCCGCGACAGCTATGATGTTATCGAGGCCGAAAAGCTCCTGTATGTTGGCGGTGTCCGATTTTGCGCCGTCGCTGATGAAAATTTCGTCGATATCGATACTGACGCCCCGTGATTTATAATCGTTTTTGGCAATTGCTTCCCTGAGAAAGGTGTAGCCGATGCCGCCGTCGTCGTAGCCGCGAAACGTCTCTTTTTTACCCATCTCATCGATGGCCTTGTGCATCGCCTCGATTACCGCCGGTGCCACCGGCTGCGTAACATCGCCGATGCCCATACTGATTATCTTCGCTTCAGGATGCGCCTGCTGGAACGCGCGCCTGCGTTTGCCGATTTCAGGAAACAAATATCCCGTCTGCAATTTCAAAAAATTCTCGTTTACCGTTATCATCTTGTTTTTTCCTGCCGTGCTGTATAAAAAGTTCTGCTCAAATCTCACTGATATATGGATTTTAGGGCTTGGCGGATTCCACGTCAACAAAACGAATTACTTTTTCAGTATCAAACAGCAGAACAGGCCAAAGGATTGAGTCCTGCCTTTCCCGAAAAGCGACGACTGGGCAATCGCCTCAAAATTCTGGCGGGTATAAAATGGCTCCTCAAAACTGTGAAGCCAGAACATCGTCGCTTTCAGCCGGCCAAATTCCCGTTTTATCTCATTCCACGTGCTTTTGGGCGTATCGCTCACAATGTCGTATATAAGTGCGAAACTGTTGTCTTTCAGGACGCGATAAATTTCATTGAGGCAGACCTCGGGCTGCTTCCAGTGGTGCATCGAGACGGTGCTGACAACAATATCGAAGGACTGGTCAGGAAACGGGATGCTGCTTGCGCTGCCCTCTTTAACCTCGATGAATTCCGACAGACCCGCCTGGGCGACGTTTTGTTTCGCCTGAGTTATCATTGCGGCAGACGAGTCAATCCCTACCAGGCGCATACCCGGGGATTGCTGATGCAGCTTTAACAAGAGGCGCGCGGGGCCGGTGCCGATATCGAGCAGCGTCCCCTGTGAACAATGGCTCAATATGTCCTCAGCCGCAAGCTCATAATGCCTCATAAATATCGTCGATGAGCTAAGTGCGTTATACAACACCGACCCGGGCCACGGTATCCCCTCCGGATGAACAAGCTTCATTAACCGGCGCACTGGTGAAAGGTCAGCCATCGTAGTTTGCTTCCATTAATTGAATTATATGCTACGCCGTCAGTTCTTCACGACCACGTAAATGTAGTAAACGTCCGAATCTCTCATCTTTTGGGCGTCTTTATCCTTGTTGTCGCACTCGCAAGCGTATTTATCGTGCGACTGGAAGTGGTCGATGAGATATGATTCTAATTCATCGGCCTCCGCTTTGAGATGGGTTTCGTGGATGACCTCAATCCTGTCATACGCGTCTTTGAAATCGCTGTTAAACACATCGGTCAGGTTTCGCCCGGTCTTGCCGATTTTGAAGTGAGAACAGTTGGCCGCGATAGCATGGTTTTTTTGGTCCGCGTCCACCGCGCTTCTTACATAATTCGTTCCATCAGTCATAATCGCCTCCCAACTTATTGATTGTATGGTTCATACAAAAACCAATGGCCTAATTGTAACTTGTATCGGCGTCCGACGCCGTGGAGGATATTGTGGTCGGGATTATCGCCAAAGGCAAGGTAAAAGTAAAAAAGGAAAATGGCTTTCGAAGCGGTTTTTACTTCTCAGCCAGCCAGCTCGGCCCGTAAGTAACATCGACTTTCAAAGGAACGTCCAGCTTAATAGCGCCGGTCATTTCTTCGGCAATCCATTTTGCGTGCCGTTCGGCCTCCGCGGTCGGCAATTCAAATACCAGCTCGTCGTGCACCTGCAAAATCATTTTAACGGGCAGATTTTCCGCTCCGATTTTCCGCTGGATATTGACCATAGCGACCTTAATCAAATCAGCCGCGGAACCCTGTATGACCGTATTTACAGCCAAACGCCTCGCCTGCGCACGCTTGCCGGGGTTGCCGCTTTCGAGATTCAAAATCCTTCGCCGACGGTGCAGAATCGTCTCGACGTAGCCGTTCTTCGTCGCCTGCTCGACGACGCTGTCCATAAACTGTCGGATGGAACTGTACCTGGCGAAATAATCGTCGATGAACTTTTTCGCCTCCTGCAAGGTCAGTCCCGTCCCGTGTGCCAGGCCGAGAGCGCCCTGCCCGTAAATTATCCCGAAGTTTACCGCCTTGCATCGCGAACGCATCTCGGATGTGACTTTTTCGATAGGAACATTGAAAATCTGCGAAGCCACAAAACGATGAATATCCATATCCGCGGCAAAGGCCTCCCGCAGCGCCTTATCGCCCGAAAATTGCGCCAGCAGGCGAAGCTCTATCTGTGAGTAATCTGCGCTGAGGATGCAATCAGTTTTATTTTTGGGGATAAATGCTGAACGTATCTTTGCGCCCAAAGGCGTGCGGATGGGAATATTCTGCAAATTCGGGTCTGATGAGCTTAATCGCCCCGTCGCGGTTATTGTCTGATTGAATGACGCGTGAACCCTGCCTGTTCGGCGGTTCACAAGATAGCCCAGCTTATCGACATAAGTATTTTTGAGCTTGCTGAGCGTGCGGTATTCGAGAATCAGATTGACGATTGGGTGTTCTTCTGCAAGTTCCTCAAGGACTGCGGCATCGGTGCTTTGGCCTGTTTTGCCGGAACGGACGGATTTTAATCCGAGTCGGACAAAAAGCACCTCGGCAAGTTGTTTGGGCGAATCAATGTTAAACGGTGCTCCCGCCGTCTGGTAAATCTCATCAACCAGCCGATTAATCGACGCCGTTATGTCCTCCGACATATCCGAAAGTATCTCAGTATCAAGCGAAACACCGTTATATTCAATCTCCGCGAGAACGGTTACTAATGGCATCTCAACATCGTAAAATAATGGCTGTATCTGCGATCGTCGCTCTAACTGCGCCGTGAAATACTGATACAGTCGCCAGGTCAAGTCCGAATCCTCCGCGGAATACTCGCAGGCCGCACCCGTATCGACCATATCGAAAGTAAGCTGATTTTTCCCTTTGCCAATGAGTGCGGATATCGGAATGGTGAGATAACTGAGAAAATCCAGGGCCATATTATCAAGTGAATGACTGTTTCGCAGCGGGTCAAGACAATACGACGCGACCATCGTATCGAAATACACGCCCGCAAGAGCCAATCCCGCGTTTCGCAAGACCAGCATATCGTATTTGATGTTCTGCCCGATTTTTTTAATCGCCTTGTCGGCGAATATCGGCGCGAGTTTCTCCCGAACCATCGCTAAAGGCAGACGTTTTGCCCCCATCGGCCCACGAACCGGGATATAAAACCCGGTCTTCGCCTGCCACGAAAAACTTATCCCCACCAAATCCGCCCGCATTGACACAATAGAAGTTGTCTCTGTATCAACGGCGAATGATTTCTGCTTTTTCAGCTCCTCGAAAAACTCCTCGAATTTTTCCGGAGTATCGATAAGCTGATAATTATGTTCCGCTGTCGCCGCCGAAACAGGCCCCCCGACCGGCGCTGTTTGCGGCTGCTGCGTTTGAACCTGCTGTTCGGATGAGGAAAGCCCCATTTGCGTCAGCAGCCGGGCAAAACCAAGTTCGTTAAAAATTTGCGTCAGTCGTGCCTCATCAGCCGGCTTTACCGCAAACGCCTCGTAATCAATCTTCACGGGAACATCACAGTCAATCGTTACTAATCGTTTGCTGAGATGAATAATTTCTTTAGATTTACGAAGATTATCGCCTCGTTTGCCCGTGATTTCGTCCGCGTGCGCCAGCAGGTTATCGACCGAGCCGTATTTCTGTACCCACTCCAGCGCCGTCTTGGGGCCAACGTCCGCGACGCCGGGGACATTATCAGAAGCATCACCTTGAAGAGCCAAAACATCGATAAACTGGGCGGGCGCAATTTTCATCTCCTCCTTAACCCATGCCTCGTCGGTTACTTCGCCCGTCTTGATATCATATCCAAAAATGTGGTCATCGATGAGTTGGAGGATATCCTTGTCCTTAGTGCATATATAAACGTCGATTCCCTCTTTCGATGCCTTTTTTGCGAGCGTGCCGATTATATCGTCCGCCTCGAAGCCGTTAACTCGCAGCATGGGAATATTCATCGCCGAAAGAATCTGCTCGATGCGATTTATCTGCACGGGCATATCGTCCGGCATAGGAGGCCTGTGCGCCTTGTAATCGGAATACATTTTATTTCTGAACGTCGGCGTCTTACTGTCCATCGCCACAACGAGCATATCGGGCTTTTTATTCTTCATCAGGCCAAGAATCGCAGATGTAAAAATATAGGTGGCTTGGGTGAATTCGCCTGACGGGCTGGTCAATTTCCGCATCTTCGCGAAATACGCGGCGTAGATATGTGCGTGCCCATCGATTATGTAAAGTGTCTTTGCCATCAATAACAATATAGTGTCAGGGCGGGTGGACTGTCAAAGCAATAGATGCCGCTGGCTTTCGTCTTAATGCGATATCTATTTATGGATTTTTTCGCTGCTCAAGCAGGTTCTGAAGATTTTCCCGTGCCATTGCGTCGTCCGGCTTATATTTCAGCGCCTCACGATACTCTTTAATCGCCTTTTCGATATCGCCCTGCTGGGTAAATAATTCGGCTAAGTATTTGTGAATGGTCGGCTGGTCGGGTTTTATCCTTACCGCCTCCGTCCAGTGGCTAATCGCCCTTTCGGCGTCGCCCCGTGCAAGCAGCAGCCGGCCGAGGTTAAAGTGCATAATGTCATTGTCTTTTGTCACCGCCGCCGTGTATCCGAACAGGGTAATGCTGTCTTTCCATCGTGATACCTGCTTATACGTCAAAACGGACAATGACAAAAGAATAACACCGGCTGATACGGCAAGTATGACCTTTCGATATCGCGTCTTTTCAAAAAGCTCCGCCGCCCCCCAGGTGATGATGATAAATAAGCCGACAAGTGGGACATAAGTATATCGGTCCGCCATCGCCTGAAGCCCGACCTGAACTATACCTATGACTGGCACAAGCGCCCCAATAAACCATAACCACCCCACGACAAGCCACCGGCGACCCTGTGAAAAACGAAACGCCGCGATAGTAATACCCAAAAGTATCAGCCCTCCCGCTGCAATCTTCCACAAAGGGGGACTGGTCAACGGATATGGATAAAGTATTCCGAGATGGACAGGGTAGAACATCTTCGCGATATAACCTGCATAAGCCAGAATCGCGTTACCCAGGCGATTGACAACGGGCATCTGGTTGGTCCCCCTGACAAGGGCAGCCCCGGATTGAACATATAGCACAATTACACAGGCGATAAAAGATAAAATCAGTAAGGGCAGTTTTTCCGCAAGGCATCGCAAAAATGGCTGTTTGCCGGATGTGATTTTCTTTTTACGCTCGTCTTGCGGCTCTGCGAATCGGTCTAACGGCCAGTAGTCCAGCAAAAGCAGCACAAAAGGAAGTGTTACCAGCATTTGTTTGGCCATCAGGCCGACGGCGAATGCGACCATAACGGGGATATATGTGCTGAATTTCGGACGCCTCGTGTATCGGATATAAAACCAGATAGTCAGCAGCCAGAAAAAAGTGCTCAGCACGTCTTTTCGCTCGGAAACCCATGCCACCGATTCGACGTGAAGCGGGTGCAGAGCAAACAACGCCGCAACAAACGCGCTTCGCCACAGTGCGCCCGTCATCTGCCATAACACAATAAACAACAGCAGTGCATTTGCGACGTGAAAGCCAAGGTTGACTAAATGATGACCCGCGGGTTTCAGGTCAAAAAAACTGCAATCCACAATATGCGACAGCCACGTCACAGGGTGCCAGTTGTATGCCTGGTTCGTGGTGAAGGCCCATTTTACCGCCTCCGCCGTCAACCCATTTTGTATGTTCGTGTTTTCAGTAATGTACAGATTATCATCAAAATCGATGAAATCATTATTGTGGACATGCCAGTAAACCGCGAATGTCGCCGACGCGAGAGCAAGGCAAATTAAAGCAGGAAAAATTTTTCTCGGCTTTTGAATCATTTCTTTTGAGTCAGAAGCACCTGTCTTAAATTATAGGCATTGGTACCGCTGGAGTCGATACGCAACGCCTCGTTACATTGCTCTATCGCCTGCTCCTGTTTACCCTGTTTTGCAAGCGCGGTTGCGAGATTCAGGCGTGTGGGAACATCACACGGGTCGATTTCCGCCGCCTTTTCAAAGTGAATTACCGCCTGGTCTATTTTGTCCTTGCGGAAAAACGCAACCCCTATATTCAGGTGGCTCATAGCATCACATGGGTCAATTTGCAGCGCCTTTTCAAAATGAGCAATCGCATCATCATACGAATTCTTGCGAAGAAAGGCAACGCCAAGATTCGCTTGCGCGAACCGGTCGTTAGGATTCACCTCAACGGCCCGTTCGAGAATGGTGACGTCGTTTTGCCAGTAGCGCAATTGCTGATATGTCGATACAGTCATAGCCAAAAGGACAACCGCCGCGGCAACCGCGAGAATGGTTTTGCGAAAAGCGTATCGGGCTAATAGTTCAGGCAATCCCCATGCAATCATGATAAATAGCCCGATGAGCGGGACATATGTGTAGCGGTCAGCCATTGCCTGGTCGCCGACCTGCACCAATCCTATAACCGGTATCAGCGTGCAGATATACCACAGCCAGCCGAACAACAAATAGCCGCGTGTCCTGGCAAAACGAATCGTCAAAACCGTTGCCGCAACAAGCAGCAGCGTGGGGATAATCGCGTCAGAAAAATGAAGTGACCGGCCTGGATGGGGATAAAACACCGACAGATTTACAGGCCAAAACATTTTTAAGATATACTGAATATATGAGACGACCGCATTAATAACTCGAATATCAAACGGAAATTTGACAACATTTTTTACGGCCCCGCTTCGTGACTGGATAACGAAAGTTATTACGCTTGATACCCCGGCAAGAAAAACAAACGGGAGTTTTTCAAAAAGCAGCTTTCGAAACGAACATTTACGTTTAAGCGGCCAGTAATCAACAAGCAACAGGATAAAAGGCAGCGTAACAAGCATTGGCTTGGCCATAAGACCCAAAATAAAAACAAAAAGCGCGAGGACGTACCTGCCTATGGAAGAACGCTCGGCATATCTCACATAAAACAACATCGTCAGCAGCCAAAACAAAGTGCTCAGCACATCTTTGCGCTCCGCTATCCACGCCACGGACTGAACATGAAGCGGGTGGAGCGCGAATGCCGCAGCGACAAACGCGCTGGACCATAAGGCCTCAGTCATTCTGGACAGAACAATAAACAGCAGAACCGTATTGGCCGTGTGGAGAAGCAGATTCGTTATGTGAAACCCGCCCGCGTTAAGGCCGAAAAGCTCACTATCGAGCATAAGCGACAGCCACGTCAGCGGATGCCAGTTGTAGGCACGCGAAGAGGTAAACGCCCAGACGAAATTTTTCACGCTAAGGCCTGCCTGAACCTGCGGATTCGCGGTAACGTAAGCAGGGTCATCGTATGTGATAAAATCAAATGTCGCGACCCGACAGAATACGGCTATTGTAATTACCGCAAGGGCGACCCCGATTACCCAGGGCGCAAGGTACTTGTGGGCAATTTCACGCATCGGTTATTGGGAAACAGTCGTGATTTTATGAGGTTCATTTTCGCCAGGCGGAAAAGCAGGCCCGTCCACAGGCAGCCCAAACCGTATTTGGTGCTGCGAACAAAGTTAATCGACGACGCCTCCGGGAAGTATTTCGTCGGGCAGCTTACTTCGGCTATTGTGTACCCAAACCACAGTATCTGGGCAAGCATTTGGTTATCGAAAATAAAATCGTCGGAATTGCCGTCCAGCGGCAGTTGCTCCAGCAATTGTCTGGAAAAAGCGCGGTAGCCGGTGTGATACTCGGATAGCTTCGCCCCTGTAAGGGTATTTTCAGCCAGCGTGAGGAATCGGTTTGAAACGTATTTGTAAAAAGGCATATTGCCCGCCAGGGCACGACCGCCGAGGATTCGCGAGCCGAGAACGCAGTGGTAAAGCTCGTTTGCTATCATAGATACCATCGCCGGTATCAGCAAAGGCGTGTACTGGTAGTCGGGATGCACCATTATTACGATGTCTGCCCCGTTTTCGAGGGCGAGTTTATAGCAGGTCTTCTGGTTGGCCCCATATCCGCGGTTTTGCGGATGCGTATGAACGACAGTATGAGACAGTTTTGACGCTACCGCGACCGTCCCGTCCCTGCTGGCATCATCGACGATAACGACAAGGTCAACAATCCCCTGACGCATCACCTCATCATATGTTTTACGTATGGTCTTCTCTGCGTTATAGGCCGGCATCACAACAATAACTTTTTTATCCGCGAACATAAGAATATTATAATGGCTTTGCTTTATACGCGGTAGCGCAAAAAAGCTCCAATATCAGTGACGCCGTTTGAAAATGGAGATCCAGTACTCTGATGCAGGCGTATAGTTAGCCGCCTGCTCATCCCAGAGATAAACGGTTCGCCCAGAAGGCAGAATATTCACAATGCCGGTAAGATTGTAGAATTGCGGACAATAAGATTCGGACCATTTAAATAGCGTTGTATCGGAAGCAGGTTTCGCCAGCCATGACGTGCTAACATTTACAAAAACCATAAATTCGGGCTTGGCGGTTTCGATTTGGGCAATCATCTCCTGCTGCATACTCCCTGCGAAGGAATTTAGCTCCATAAGAGGATACATATAAATATATGAGGTTGCCGAACGCCTGCCTGAATAAAAATAAATTTGCGGTTCGGAGCCGACGACCGCCACTGTGTCGTTTGGGCCGGTGTTATTATGGATAAATTTCGCTATCTCCAGCGATTCAGGGAATGGGTTGGCGCCATAAACCATTCTACAAACGGTCTCAGGGGGATTGTCAAATAAATATGCCCGCTGCTGATATAGTAAGTAGCCGACAACACCCAGACTAAGCACGCCGATTATAAAAACTCGCAATATAACGGGAATTATCCTTTGAAATAAAACGTCAATTGCGGAAATCGCCGCGCCGGCTAAAATCGTAACTGCGGGCAGGATAAATATGAAGTAATGTCCCCTAAAATAGAAGCCCGGACAGACGGCCAGAAAGGAAAAAACAAGTAAACCAATGGTAAATACCGCCCCTTGCCGATAACGCCCGACGGCCACCACGACCAGCAGACCTGCCGCTGCAAAAAGATATACAAAAAGTGATTCGTTAACAAGAGGGTGTATCTGCTCATTGAAATTACTCCATGCGGTGGACAGCGAAACTGACGTTGCGTATTTGCGGGCGTATGTGAACGTCCAGAACCAGAACTTATCAAACGTGCTGTTTCGCCAGAAGAAAAAGCAGACAAGAACAAAAGGGGTAATAGCGCCTGCGGCAAAAACGATCTGAGCAACAATTACTTTTAACCATTTGATGGGTTTGTCACGCAAACCGGAATAAAGCAGATATAAAGCGGCAAAAAGGACGAAAAAAATGCCGTGCTGTTTGATAATGAACGCCAGGCCGAGAAGCAGTCCGGCGGCAAGCAGACGGACGTATCCGATTTTGTTGTCGGCTTTACAAATAAGCAAAAGGCCCACAAGGGCGGGCAGAACGACAAAATGCTCCGCGTTGGCCCAGAGACCGTTTACCTGGACGGTCATCGATATGACGGCATAGGTGCCGCTGGCGACAACCGCGGCGAGCGGCCTGAATAATTTCCTGGCAAGCAGGAATATGACAAAAATTGTCGCGGCGTTGAAGATTAACAGCCCAAGGTGAACGGCCGTATGCGTCTGTCCAAACAAGGTCATTATCAGGGCATACACAACATAAATACCCGGCAGTTTCATACTGTACGCCGAGACATAAGGCGGCACACCCTTTAATATCTGTTGTGCTATGTAGGCGTATTCGCCCTCGTCTCGCTCGAAGGGTACAGAAAGCAACCGGCTCCGTATCACCGCCGCGGTGATTATCACCGCTACAATCGCAATCCATGGCCAAATCATGGAGAAACATACTGTCACTTGCTTTTCTTCATTATCTCTGCTCTTCGTCTGCTTCATCGGGTCGGTCTTTCATAAATAACCACATCATGCTCTGCCGTGTCGGTTCGGAAAAGATGCTCCCGTGGACTTTCTCTGTTTTCAAATGCCAGGTCCGGGTAATTTATCGTTATCCTGCGGTACGTGTTCACCGGAATATTGTCGAAAAGATACTTTCCAACCTTCTTCTCCTCGTCGCTGATTATATGCCTGCGAATTATTACCCAGCGTGCGTTTTTCATCGGCGAAAGGTCTTCACCTGTAGTTCCGCCGACCACCCTCATTTTGGTATAGAACTTCAGCCCCATATCGCCATGCGTAACAGCCACAATGTCCCCAGGAGAGCCGTGTTCATTAAGATATTTAGCGATGCCTTCCTCCGGCCCATTATAATCATGGGTAATTTCGTAAAGATAGTCCTTCATCTGGCTCGTCGCGACCAGCACAACTACTGCCGCAACGGCGATAAACCAGTGCGCCTCCCACGCGGCATTTATGATAACCGCCGCAAGAAGAATCAGCAGTGGTATTGTCGGCGCCATGTATCGGAAAAATGGATACGGGCAGGTCATAGCGATTACAAGAATAACGAATACAATAAAAAATACCGGCAGTAATATAGTTTCCCAAAACCGCCTGCTTACCGCAAAAGAATGTCCCGTTCTGACACGCTTTACAATGTAAACAACCGGCACAACCGCCAGCATCCACACTGGAAACACGTAAGAAAAAAGGTCGTACAAAAACAACTTTGTAAAATTAAAGAGCATTATCTGTCGCTTCAGCATCATAACCGGGCTTGTGTAATGCATACCCGATGATATCCAGATTAACCACGGCCCATTGACCAGCATCGCCAGAATGATTGTCAAAGTCAGAATTTTCAGCCGGCCGCGATAAAATATCAGGACGTGCAAAATCAACGCGGGAAATAATGCCGCCAGATAAATATACTGGCTGTGAAACAGCAGCGTCATCCCTGCAAAAAGTAATACAAACGCGTATTTCCTCCTCTGCGTCAGCAATACGTAAGCATAAAGCGAAAGCACGGCAAAGAACATTGTCATGCTGTAATACCGGCACTGCCTGCTCAAAAGCAGAAATGGAACCGATATTGCCAGCAACGACGCGGCAATCGCAGGTATGCGCGTCCCCGGCCAGACCGCCCTGGCGTAATAATACAGCAGCACAACTGTCCCCAGGCCGAAAAACACAAATGGCAGCCGTGAAACAAACGTGCTTACGCCGAACACTTCGTAGAATCCCGCCAGAACGTAAAACGGCAGCCACGTATGCCAACGCCAGATATAGTTTTTCCCATATTCGGCCCCTTCTTCCTGTGAAAAACAATTTTTGCCGTCGTATCCGCGGGGAACACCCTCCGTCAGTATTGTCTTGCTTATAAGCGCCGTCTGCGCCTCATCTTGCCAGAGGTTCTGATTGCCAAGATTGCCAAGGAGAAGAACTGCCGACACGATTAAAATCCCGGCCAGAATTACCCACTGTCCCTGTGTGGTTTGCCAATGACCGCTCATCATTCCTGTCGTATTACCCATACAAACAGTTTATACGACTCCTCCACATAATTCAAGATTGCCTCTCTTGCGTCTTCTTTGCAGCATATTCTTTAAACTCGCGATTGACAATAACCGACTATTATGGTATGTTTGTAACCTTGTTATGGTGAATTTATGGCGTTAAAAAAATCTACAGCACGGTTAATCGCACAGGCAAAGCACATTATGTGCACCGCTTGTATTGCTATTATTATCATTATAGGAGATGAACCCAAGCTGCCCTGAGAGCGTCAAATAACGATTTATAAAGGCCTTTCAGGGCGAAAATCCTGAAAGGCCTTTTTCTTTTGTATAAATCAACTGTCCGGTCATTACATTGACTGTGCGGTTACTAATGTTTAAGATGCTTGTTTTTGATATTTGAGGTATAACGATGTCCGACGACAAGAAAAGTTACAGCCAGACACTGAACCTGCCGCAAACGAGTTTTGCGATGAAGGCCAACCTCGTCCAGCGCGAACCCATTATGCGCAAGGATTGGCTCAAACGCGACTTCTACGGCAAAATCAGGGCCGCTCGCAAAGGCAGCCCCCTGTATATCCTTCACGACGGCCCCCCCTACGCCAACGGCGACATCCACATGGGCCACGTCATCAACAAGGTCCTCAAGGATATCGTCGTCCGCTGCAAAACAATGTCCGGCTTCGACGCCCCCTACGTCCCCGGCTGGGATTGCCACGGCCTCCCCATCGAATCGAAGGTCGTTACCGAGCTCGGCGACAAAATACGCCAACTAAGCAAACCCGAAATCCGCGGACTCTGCAAAAAATACGCGAGCAAATACATCAAGCTCCAGGGTAAGCAATTTCAGGAACTTGGCATCTTTGGCGACTTCGAAAACCCGTATCTCACCTTCAAACCCGTTTACGAGGCGGGCGTCCTCGAGGTCTTCGCCGAACTCGTCGGCAAAGGTCTCGTCAAAAAACAACTGAAACCAATCCACTGGTCCGTCGGCTGCGAAACCGCGCTGGCAGAAGCCGAGTTGGAATACAAAGATGTCGATTCCCCAAGCATCTTCGTAAATTTCCCCGTCGCCAAAGACAGCATCCCGCGATTAACCGAACTGGGTTTGGTTACCGCAGAGCAGGCCCAGAACGCCAAAGTTTGCTTTATGATTTGGACGACCACCCCCTGGACGCTCACTGCCAATCTCGCCGTCGCACTGCACCCGCGTCTCGAATATGTAACATTCGACTATCAACTTAATGGCAAGCGTTTCGTCTCTATTGTCGTTTCAGACCGCCTCCCAGCTGTCGTCGCGGCTGCGGGATTAAACGATAGCCAATACAAAGTCAGCCCAAATAAAGTCCTCGGCTCCAAACTTGAGGGCTTACGATATACTCATCCCTTCGTCGAAAAGAACCCGACCGATAAAGACGCCTACAAAGTCATCCTCGCTGAATACGTAACAACCGAAGACGGCACAGGCCTCGTCCACACCGCCCCGGGCCACGGCGCAGAAGATTATATGTCGGGGCAGAAGTATGGTCTGGCCATATATTCGCCGGTAAAGGATGACGGCAGTTACGATGATACCGTGCCTGAATGGCTTCGGGGCAAAAAGGTCCTCGAAGTCGATAAGGAAGTCATCGACCACCTCACTAAAACAGGACTGCTCGTAAAACAACAGAAAATCACCCACAGCTACCCCCACTGCTGGCGAAGCAGAACACCCGTCATCTTCCGCGCAACCGAGCAATGGTTCGTCAGCGTCGATAAGGAAATCCCAGGCCTCGGAAAAACCCTGCGCAATCTCTCGCTCGAATCCGTCAAAAACGTCCGCTGGGTCCCCGACTGGGGCCAGAAACGTATGGAAGGTATGCTCGAATCGCGTCCCGACTGGTGCATCAGCAGGCAGCGAAGCTGGGGCCTGCCTATCCCCGTCTTCTTCAATCCTCAGGGCGAAACACTTTTGACAAAAGAATCCGTCCTCGCGGTATCAAAATATATCGCCGTCAAAGGTTCCGATAGCTGGTTCACCGATTCACCCGAACAAATCCTCGGCTCCGACTTCAAACTGCCCCCCGGCTTCTCATTCAGCGAGCTGAAAAAAGAAGAAAACATCTTCGACGTCTGGTTCGAGGCGGGCTGCAGTTGGTACTCCGTCGTCACAAAAGCCGGCTGGCCCGTTCCCGTTGACCTATACCTTGAAGGAAGCGACCAGCACCGCGGCTGGTTCCAGTTGTCACTCCTCCCCGCCCTCGGCACAATCGGCAAAGCGCCCTTCAAGGCCGTCCTCACCCATGGCTTCACCGTCGATGAAAAAGGTATGAAGCAATCCAAGTCCCTCGGCAACTACGTCAACGCTCAGGACGAGGTCGCCAAATACGGCGCAGACGTCCTCCGCCTCTGGGTCGCCAGCGTCAACTATCAGGACGACGTCCGCTGCAACGACGAGCTCATCGGCAAAACACAGGACGCCTACCGCAAAATCCGAAACACCATCCGTTATCTCCTCGGCAATATCTACGACTTCGACCCCGCCAAAAACGCTGTCGCTTATGACAAAATGTTCGAAATCGACAAATGGGCGATGCAGCAGTTACAAAAACTAATCTCGCAGGTTACAAAGGAATACGATGATTTCGCCTATCATCGCGCCTTCTCTCTGCTCTATAACTTCTGCTCCGTTGAGATGAGCAGTATCTATATGGACCTGCTCAAAGACCGCCTCTATTGCGACCCCGCCGATAGCCCGTCTCGCCGAAGCTGCCAGACCTCGCTTTATAGAATCCTCGATTCGCTCACGCTGCTGTTCGCCCCAATCCTCGTCCACACCGCCGAGGAAACCTGGGCCGCAATCCAGCACAAATCGCAAAATGTCGAGAGTGTCCATCTCGCGATGCTTCCCAAAGTTGACCCGGCTATCGACTGGCAGGCAGGCGAAGCGAAATGGCAAAAGCTTATGTCCCTGCGTAACGCCGTCCTTCTCGCCCTTGAGCCGTTGCGTCGTGATAAACTCATCGGCAGTAATCAGGAATCCAGCGTTACTATCCGCTGCGATAATGAAACCGCCGCTGCTATCGAGCAGTTCGGCGTAAATTTTTTCGCCGCCCTTTGCATCGTAAGCGAGGTAAAACTCGAAAAAGCCGATGGCCCGACCCAGGTCATCGCCCAGAAGAGCGCTCATCAAAAATGTCAGCGTTGCTGGAACTACTGGTCAAGCGTAGGGCAAGATGCAGAATATAAGGATGTGTGCCAACGTTGTGCCGACACTTTAAAACACTTAAATGTTTAGTAGCGCAGACCCCCGCTCTTTTCTTTTTTACTTTGTGTCTTACAAAACAAAGTAAAAAAGCCGCGGGGGCCCTCTGTCGGTAGCAACCCACAGCAACCAGATGTCTGTGAACGCTGCGCCGCCGCATTAAAACAATTGTAGCGAAAAAGAGGTCAGGAGTCGTTTTGCTATAAGGGACAGATGATGAAAATAAAATTAACAATAGCAGTCTTCATCGTTTTATTGATAATCTCAAGCGGGTTATTGATTTTTTTTACGCCTTTTGTGGGCTATTTGGGGATTGCTTACCAAGCAGTAACGCTACGTCCAAGAAAGGTATCCATTCTTTATGAGGTTGACCATCGTGCCCTTCTTGATGCTTGTCGTTCTTTACCAAATCAGGGATACCGGGGAAAGTATTATATACGTCACTTTCGTGAACGAGATGTATCCAAGTTCCCCGAAATAATACTGAAACTTAATCCAACATATGTTGTCATTGACTATGACAACGTTATTATAATAGAGATGATGGGAGGTATGTCCCACGTCGGAATAAGAGCATATCCAGAAAACTACAAAGGATTTGGAACTGGAGACAAAAAACTAATCGAAGGTCTTTGGTATTGCGATGACGGATACAGGGAAGAACCGGACTACGAGCAATATATAGAATCCTTAAGACCCAAGAAAAAATAAACTAAGTTTCGCTTGTTTAGCCGTTGTCGGCACGACAACGAGCAAAAAGTATCATCCTATTTGCCCGCAGACCGCCTCAAAAACCTGCTCGACGGTAATATGGGCAATATTGTGCCTCGGCTCGTAACTGTCCGCCTTCACTCCACGTTCGTTCGGCTCAACCGCGGCAACGCATTGGGGACGTTTATAGGGGCACACCCTCGCCGGGTTCGTCGGCCCGAATATCATCACTATCGGCACTCCAATTGCCGCTGCGATATGTCCCGGCCCCGTATCATTACTAACAACCAGCGACGCCCCCTTCATTAATGGCACAAGCTCTCGCACCGAAGTTTTGCCCGCAAGGTTTATGACTCGCTTTCCAATCGTCTCAATATATTCCCGTTCCCCTTGCGAACCCGTTGCCACAACCTGAAAACCGAATCGCTCGCCGATTTTGCCCGCCAGTTTCGCGAACCCCTCAATCGGCCACCGCTTATTCGCCTGTGCCGCCCCGGGGACAATAACAGCATATCTGCCGTTTACACCCTGCGATTTCAAAAGTTTATCGACCATTTCCGCAGCCGTGGTATCTTCAGGCAATTTGAATTCCGCTTCCCCCGCCTGCCCTTCGTAGAGCAGCGCAGAATGGGCCGCAGCAACCATTTTCAAATAATAATCGACTAAGTGAATGCTCGAAGCATCCTGCGAAATTTTGTCCGTGTAAAACAGGTGTGCCAGTTCTCTCGCTCCTGCCATCCCTAATCGCCTTTTGCAGCCCGTTACCCAGCTGAAATATCCCGTCCTGAAAAGCCCCTGAAAATCAAACACCAAATCGAATCTGCCGGCCTTAAGCTGTTTAACAAGCGACCGCAACGCATTAAAACTCTCACGCTCGCACCACCATTTGGCCAGTTGTTTACGGTCAAACAAAATAATCTCGTCCAAATCCGGATGTCCCCGCAATAGCTCCACAAACTCCGGGCGGACAAGCCACGATATTCTCGCCTCCGGAAAACTCCTCTTCAGCGCCAACAACGCTGGCAGCGCAAGAACTATATCCCCCAACGCGCTCGGCTTTATAATCAAAATCCGTTTCGGCTCTTCACCCGTCATTTCACGTGCTCGTTTTCTGCTTCAAACGATACTTCGCTTGTGCCTTCTGCGCAAGTCGCCGATAGATGTCCCCTCGCCCCTCCTCGGGCATCCTAACCTCATCGCAGTATATCTCGAAGGTCCGCAGATAATCCGTCCGCGTAATGCCCGGCAACTCCATCACCGACGCCGCCAACTGCCACAACCCTTGCATCTGCCTGTCTTCGCTGCGGGATAAATACTGTTTAATCCCGTCCACGTCGGTAATCGTAATTTGATACTCCCCGTCCCTGTCCTGGTTAACGACAAAATTAGTCGCCTTAGCGTCCCTGTGCCACAAATTATTCTTATGAAGCTCCGCGAATATCTCCGCCATTTTCCCGNNTGCAGGTTTGTCCCCTCAACGTATTCGCTGATATATATGCTGTCGTCGCAAAATAAAAATCTCTTGTGATACACCGCCGCCAATGGTGCCGCAACCGGCAATCCATATTGTTTCATTTTGACCGCCGCGATAAAATTACGTATCGCGTGCGCCGCCCCCATAGACCTGCAAATTCCCCGTATCCCCCCGCCGAGATGACGTCGCTTTATCACCGCCTTGGCGCCCCTGCCCCCGATATCCAGGTACTTAACCGTAACCGCATTTAACCCCTCGCTCTTCAGCGTCTGCTGCGCCCCCTCAAGCAGTTTCTCCGGCTTAGCTAATAGCTTTTCCCATCCCGATTTTGAAAATTGGTCTTTGCCCCCGGCGCGAACCGCCACCCATCCGCTCCATCCGCCCCCCGGCGCAACTTTCGATATCTCGATTAAATTCCTCATTACTGTCTCAACGTCGTGCATACCACTATTTTATGCGTTTACCTCCCTTTCGGCAATTGCTTAAATCCCAAATATTAATTATGCTGTCCGAAATGAACAAGAAAGGAAAATACGTTTACGACTGGCCAAGACCTATGGTTACTGTCGATGCCGTGGTTTTCGCCGTCACTCCCGACGCAATCAAACTCCTGCTCATCAAACGAGGCCACGAACCTTTCAAAGGCAAATGGGCTTTCCCAGGCGGCTTCATCGGCATGGACGAAGATCTTGATGACGCCGTCGCCAGGGAACTACAGGAAGAAACGGGCCTCACTGGCGTCCGCCTCGAACAGATGCACACCTTCGGCAAACCGGGCCGCGACCCAAGAGGCAGGCAAATCACCGTCGCCTATATGGGGATTATCAATCAGGGCCTTGCCCGCATAAAGGCGGGCGACGACGCCGAACAGGCGCAATGGTTCGATATTAACTCCCTGCCTCCCGATTTGTCCTTCGACCACGATATTGTGGCTCAATTCGCAATCGACCGCCTGAAGAACAAACTTGCCTCGCAGAAATCCGCTTAGCCCGGCCTGGTCTCGGTCGCCTGTTCGTTGAACGTCCGCAGCCGCATATCGATTGCCCCGATTGCCCACTCAATATAATGCGGCTTGTGCGACGGACTGTGATGTGCCTCGTTCATCAGCCCTTCGCGGACAGTGTGCAAAAAATCCCTTATTATCTTCGGGCTGATTTCCGTGGGATTCGCCGCCCACGTCTTTAATGCCTCGTATTCACGTCTCAGCTTTGCGCTCTTTTTCAACTGCTCCGCCGTCAGGTAATCCGCAGGGTTATACGCTAATTGAAGCCCCTTCAGGCACATTATCAACGGCTCATAATTCGCCCTTTGCTCCAGCCGGATAAATTTATACTGTTGCGTACACGCCATCGCAGCCGTCGGCGTCTTGTCCCCTTCGCCTTCCGCGCCCACGAACCACTGCCGCTGGCTCGTCCTCGCGAAAACAAGCTCTTCTCCGCTTGTAATCTCGTCGTGTCCCATCCGCGAAATCCACAGCCGGCCCGTCTTGCTTACCTCTGTCCCCCCGCCCAATACCAGCAAACACTTCACAAACCCCAGAGGCAGAATCTTCTGCTTGCCGATTTGCCGCTTTCGCATCTGGAATGACAAATGCAAACTGTGTGGTTTAACATTGTAAAATGCCGTAATCTCATTTATCAGTTGATTCAACAGCCACGGGCACGCCGTCGCCGGCCTCGACAATTCAAGCGCAACGTTCAGCCGGCCGGGCGCAAGCTCCAGAAAACCCTGACGCCTCGTCCTGTCCACCGACCCGCTGTTGTCGTCGATGTACCCGCCCACCTTCCACGACAAAACATCGAACTGAAAATCATGAAAATACCTGAAACAATCGTATGCCATGTCCTCTTTTTCCGCGTCCGTCGTGTCCGGCTCCACAACCGCCGCCCCCACGTTGCTCAGCTCCGTCTCGCATCCCATCGGCACCAGACCGGGCTGAAAATTCGACCGTATCGAGTTCAACTGCGTCTCCACAACCCTCGCGTCAAACAAGCTTCTCGCCGCCCGCACCGCGTATTTAACATAATCTATCAAATCATACTTCTCAAATGGCATCGTTTTGAGGCATTGCTTCATTATCATCTCTACCGCCGAGATATTGTTATTGATTATCTGCAGCGCTATCAGCAAACTCACCGACCTCTTGAAATACCGCTCCGATGAACGCATATGCTCAAGCTCGAATCGAAAATTCGCCTGGATTTTATCGTCCAGTTGATTCAGAAGGACCTGCTTAACAACAAGCGCAAGATAATTGTTTATATATTTCGCCGCCTGCGGGTCTCCATAAAGTTGCCTGATGCTTGGCCTCGGACGGTTAAGCTCATGCGCAAGAAAATAATCGCTCACCGCGTCCGTTCGATAATGCGTTATCACCAAATCACGCTCTGTCGTCGCCAGCAGCTCCCGCTCCGCCAATCGCTCCAGCTCCGCGTCGATACTCTTGTCCCCGGGCCTCGTCCGCTTCTTAAGAAAATTATCTATCCTCTTGCGAAGCCAAAGCTCATGTATCAGGTTAACGTGAAACCGGTCCCCGAACTGCTTCTTCATCGCCTCAGGGCTTACAAGATATGATTGCGCCGTCACAAGTCCGTGCGCCGTATGGACCTTCACCGTCTCTTTTTCGTATCGCTTACCCTCATACCGGTCGATTTCCGCCATCGCCCCCGCCGGCACGTCATAAATCACAAAACCCTCAATCTTCGCCCCCGGCGACTCAACCGCGTAAAAATAAACATTGTCCGGGCTTACCTTCTTGTGCCCCGCCAGAAACGCCGGCTCAGCCAGCAGCACATGCGCATCCGCTTTCCCGCTCTTCCGCGTAAAACTCATCCCGCACACCGACTCGAATATCTGCGGGTCCCTCAGCGAACCATACACAAAAAGATTCACCGTCGTTTTCTTCTTCGTCTTTCTCTTGCCGCCCGCCATTTTTATCCCAAATATATTTAGCCCCTGGTTTTACCAGGGGTCATTAAAATTCTTTTTCCGCATCCCAAAATTTCACCCGCCGTAGTTTTAACGAAGGCGGGCGACAATCGACAATCGCAAATCCGCAATCAATTATTGTCCTTTTCTTATTCGGCTGTACAGCTCAAACAACTCCTTAAACGCCCTTAAGATAACCTTCAGCTTCGCCCCTGTCTGTTTGCCCGCCGTCCGCGGATAGTGATGAACCCCCACCTCTGCTATCCTGTACCCTCGCCTTGTCGCACGCGCCAGTATCTCCGCGCTTATCAATGCGCCGGCGCTCGACATTGTCATCCCCTCGAAAACTTCCGCCCTGAACAGCTTAAACGCGCAGTCGATATCCCGGATATTCATCCCGAACAACAGGTTCACTAATCTCGTCCACATCCACCCGTTCAGCTTCCGCATAATCGGGTCTTTGCGGTCAAGCCGGTACCCGCACACAATATCGTTATGCTCTATCAAAGGCAAAAGCAGTTTTATCTCGCCAATATCGAACTGCCCGTCGCCATCGGTGAAAAAAATAAGCTCTTTTTTCGCCGCCCTGATTCCCGACTGTAATGCCGCCCCGTATCCCATATTATGCGGATGATGCACTACCCGGACCCGTTTATTTCCTGCCGCGATTGCGTCTGCTCTTGCGCCTGTCTCATCCGCGCTGCCGTCGTTGACGAGGATTATCTCGTAATCCGCCCCAAGTCCCTCAAGTACCTCTACCGCCCGCTGCGCTGTCCGCCCAACGTTGTCCTGCTCATTATAACACGGAAAAAACACGCTTATCGAAACCGGACTTCGCTCCATCACACCATTCCCTGGTTTTCCAACTTCATTCATATTTCCTCATCATATTTAGCCCCGCCATCTCCGCCCTTGGCGAGTGGCGGGGTTATTCTTGTTTGTCATTCCGAACCAACGCAATGAATCTATTAATATATTTTATCGTCCAAAGGGCTTCCTTAACTCAAAACTAAACACTCAACACTAAAAACTTCCGCCTTTGGCGGACCCCTCCCTCGGCTGATCGGTTTAACTACGCGGCTAAAAAACCTTTTGCGCTTTTTAATTAACCAGCACTTTTTGAATATTGGAATATGCGGTTTCGCCGGAAGCGTTCTTTGCCCTGACCCTGTAATAGTATGTTACGCCCTTTTGAACAGATTTATCAGAAAACAGCTTTCTGCTTTTTGCCGCATCTTCAATATTTTTCCCGACCAGTTCCCACGGCCCATCGGGATTTTCCGCACGCTCAATATCATATCCGCTTGCCCCGGCAGAGCCACGCCAGATTATATCGTCAGCGGATTTAATCGCCAGCAGCACCGGGGCTGGCTCCGGTATTGGCACAGGGGGAACAGTTAACCCGCGAATCTGATACGCTTTTTCCCGCAGAACCTTCAATAAATTTCGCTCGTCGATTCTATCACCCGATGAAAAGCCGGGCCAGTGATAAGAGGCATAGCCCCCCGATTCATCATGAAAATAGAATCCGCCGTCCCTGCGATGCGACCGAACGCCCCACAAAAGCGCTCCTGATGTGCCGTTTCGAATAACCTCATCCATAAGCGAAGCCAGGGCGTCCGTAGGGCCCATGCCAAATTCATCGACAATCAAGACCTTGTTGGCTGATTCTGCCCGCTGCTTATCCATCCTGCACAACGACGCCAAATCAGTTGACCGGCCCGCGAGCATGTTCCAAAACACATAATAGTGCTTGCTGATAATATCGATATGCGGGTCTTTGAGGAAGGTATCCATATCCCCGCCGGCCTCCATAACCAGATGTTTCTTATCGATGCTCTTAATATACCTCGCCATTTCAACGGACCAGCTTGTGAGTTTTCCCGTCCAGTATCCTTCCTTGTCCATCAAAAGATTGTCATAAATATAAACATCCATTTCATTGCCTAACTGCCACGCCAGAATCGCAGGGTCGTCTTTATAAGCAACACCCGTATAAAAATTCTTCCTGTTCAGCATGTCGTAAACCAGGTTTTTGAAATCTTCTCTTAACTGCGGGTCATCCCAAAAAACATTTCCATCTTTTCCCCTGAAGGCGGCAAACTCCTTGATGCCTCGCCATCCCCAAAACGTATGAGAATCGATAATAGGGAAGATGAGCCGGATATCAAGCTCATTGCATATCTGCAATACTTTATCGAGCGTACGAAAAGCGTCTTCGTTATATTGCCTGATGCCCTCTATATAAACGGGGACTTCCTGTTTGTCTCCTTTGTTTCGGACGGAAAGCGTAAAGCACCGTGTTGCGGTCCCTCCCATTTGACGAATAGTAATTAGCGTGTCACGGATTTCAAACTCATCCGGAAACCGGTTTGAATTATCCGGCAGTATCTGCTCCTCATTCTGATGAAGGTTGGATGAGGCCAGCGCAAAAAAACGGAATTCTTTATCGCCGTCCATTAATACCGAGCCGTTCCTTGTAATGAAATTCTTCGGAGCAACCGCCTTATCTTTTTTGCAGGCCGGGGAACATCCAACAAAACCGGTGTTAACCAGGATAAGTATCCCGATAACCGACAGGACAACCTTTGCGCCTTTCATATTACATCTCCTCGTGTTGATATCAGAAGCAAATATGAACGAACTTTTGTTGTCCGTTATAATAAACAATATCGCCGCCTGGCACAATCCATTACATGCGCCGATGACTTTTTGTCATTCCGCACTTGCCTGCCCTCCCGAAGCGCAGGTTAGCCCCGAAGCCTGCTTCGGGGTCATCCAAATAATATTTAGCCCCGGCATTTATGCCGGGGTTACTCTCGAGTGGTGTGATATATCCGCCTCACTTCTAACTTCCCTGTCCTCGACTCAAGCTTCGTAGGAACCGCAATCGGGGATCAATTCTAACTTCTGTTGACAACTTCTCCCGCTTAAAATACAATCTTATTGTATAATCGATACCCGTGGGCCTTGCCTGCCCTCGAATGCTGTTATCGGGGGGCCCACTCCCAAGTTACCATGAGGTATTTCAATAATGGCGTTCGACCCCCTATCCTGGGCCATCGGCTACGCCCTCGAAAAAGGGCTTGACCGGCTTCTTGACGATGATTCCCTTTCCGCAAAGCTGCAAAAACAGTTTAACCAATGGGCGAAAAATCTTCCTCCCGATTGTTACCTCGATCCCGCCGCCTTATTTCCTGATATCGTTTCAAA
This sequence comes from Phycisphaerales bacterium, assembly GCA_003141275.1. Classification (GTDB taxonomy): domain Bacteria; phylum Planctomycetota; class Phycisphaerae; order Sedimentisphaerales; family Anaerobacaceae; genus Fen-1362. The sequence continues at coordinate 27,338 of PLLM01000049.1, read as the reverse complement.
CAGCGACCTTGAGCATTATCCTGCTTTGTTCTCAATCAGACAAACACTCCGTAAATATCACATCCCTACCGAATCTCAATGGCAAAATGTCCTCATCGAACAATGCCAATGGGTTCGCGACAATAATGAAGATACCCAGCCGTTCTTCAAACTCCCGACGACCGAGACCAATGAACACTTGTCAAAACTATCAACTGCCTTCACCAATGAATGCAAACAAGACGAACACCTCTTCCGCAAAACAGTCATTGATATCCTCTCTAAGCAAAGATGTGATTTTGACTGGGTTAAAATCAACGAAACAGCTAATAAGTACTTATCAGCACAAATAAAAAGACACGGTTATGACGCTTCCCAAGATGTTAAACAGGACTGCGTCAAGAATATTATATCCTTAATAATTTCTGGAACGAAACCAATTTTGCTGTTGTCAGGAGACAGCGGACAAGGCAAATCATGGCTTATGTATTCGACTGCTCTGATCATGTTATCGCAAGGGGCAACTTCTATATTAATTGATGCCACCGGCAATATTTCAAATGATCTTCAAAAGGCAGCGGATATATTTTGGCATGATATCAAGGGTGACAGTTCAACAACAAATATAAGAAGTATTGTAGCTGCTCTTAAAGAATCAGGATTATGGAAAAAGCATTGGCTAACTCTTTTCTTAGACGGTATTCAGGAAAAGGCCGAGGCACAGGCATTAGCATTGGAACCTTGGGAAGAGTGGGGTATTAACGTTGTTATTTCATGTTTGCCGGATGTTGTTGAAGCAGTGGTAGAAAAATCAGCAGACCGACACATACAATTTCGTGCCGATGGTTTTACTATAAGTGAACTGGATGAATATCTAAGAATTCGCCTTGGCAGTAATCGGTACGGAATGCCAAACAATGTTATTAATACGCTGTGTCGGCCATTGCTGGCAAAATTATATTGTGATCTCGCCGAAGGAAAATCATGGCAGCCAAATAATGAATATGAATTGTTTGATAAATACTGGTCACGTATCGAAAAAAGGCTTCCTCTCAATTCGGCTAAATTTAAAATTCTTGTTCGTTCGCTTTTGCAAGGCGACTCTTATCCATGGACTAACGAATCTGTCTTGAATGCTGGTTTGGATGATGAAACGATAAAATCTCTAATCCAGTTAGGATGGATTCAAAAAAGTCCCAATGGATATTTTGAAATATGGCATGATCGTTTGCTTAACTGGGCAGTAGCAGAAAGTTTAATGTCAGCATTACAATCGAACAAAATCGATGAGGTCGCTTTTTGTAACCAATTAAAAGACCTGTATAAGTCAGAGCATGCATATAGAGGCAAATACCTTGGATATGTTCCAATGGACGTTTTATGGATGCTTGTGAACCAGAAAACTCCGCACCGCAATCATCTGTCCAGCCAAGTGATTAAAGCATTAGAAGATACCGGCTGGTACTATAAAGAAGCGTTGTATTCTCAATTACTTCCTACTATTGGCCCAAAGATTATCCCTGCATTATTCGAGCGGCTTGAGACAATCGTTGCTCAAGACGATGTGATTATGCTGAATCAAATTGTCAATGCAATAACCTCATTTAATCACAATGATGTAGTAATTTTGGCAAACAAACTTCTTATGAGTGAACAACCATCCTTCCAACTCGCTGCAATGAAAATATTTGAACGAAGACCCGATCAATCTGTTTTAAATAGATTATGGGAAATACACTGTAGGATTGAATCAAATCCGGCCCTTTATCTTAAAGAGCACGAAAGTCACTATTCTATTTATCATATTTCATTCGGGGCTCTTAAGTCCTGTGTTAAGCTATGTCCAAATTGGTTAGAACAAACAATAAATCAAGCATACTCGACCCAACCTATTCATGACTTAGCATATCTACTTGCGGGTATCGATGACGGACATAATATCTGGCATAGATGCAAAAAGATACTTTTCGAAAAGGTGGATTCAACTAAAGAACGATGTTTGGCTACAAATATCTATAAATATTGTGACAACAGTGAACTTAACTGGCTGTTAAGCAGAATTGACAAAAGCGACGATTTGCTGGGCTCATCAGCGCTCCATGCTTTAATCAGAATCAATCCGGATATGGCTATCGAAGAGATGGCACGATTATCAACTTTTGAACTGTACCTTACGAGGCAATATTGTTTCTCTGAATTATTGATGAGGAGACCAAAAGAAACATACGCTAAAATTTTAAATATGATGAACAATTGCCCTGATATCTGGAATATTGCATTTGTCTTTCAGGGTAACGAAAACTTAATAAGTGCAGAGATTTTGAATGTTTTACTTGGTGAACTTGAATCTTTATTGGACAAGGAACTAAAATCACCTAGTCCAAATGACAAACTGCCACTATACCGCCCATTTTTGTTGCTTTCAGAAATCCACTGCCTAAGGTTACTTGAATGCTTTCAAAATAAAAAGATGGCCACATTAGAAGATAACCTTACGTCTTGGCTACTTAAAATTGGCCCGCGGTCAATCATGGGCCTTGATGGTTCTGGACGTGAACATGCGATAGAAATATTATATAAGATAGGCGGATCAGGTTTCACTAAAGTTGTGAATTCATGGCTCGCTTCTGGCAACTTCAATGGGCATTTTGATGGTCTAAATTTGGCGATAAAACGTTTTGACCAAGAAACAATCAACGAGCTTGTTCAAATTACGCAGCAAGAAGAACTTTTGAACGATTTTCCTTACGAACAAGGAAAAGCCGCATTTGTATTAGCCCAATTAGGTCAGGTTAACGCCGTTATCAAAGCAATTATGCGATGGGGCCGTTCATGGAACTTAGATAGTATCCCACTTGATGACGATGTAACATTAGCTATTTTCGATAACTTACAGTTCAACGATAAAATATTACCGGGTACGATTATCGCAATAGGAGTGGCCGGTCGAACAGATAAGCTGAATATAGTTCGTGCCGCATTAAAAAATTCACCACAGGATTCCAAAGTTGTTCTTGCTTGCATTATAACAATTGGGAGACTTCACGATGATTCACCAGAAACAACAGAACTTATAGCAAAACATCTTGAAATTGAAGAACATCGACATGCCGCACGTGTTGCACTTTTGCAAATCGCAAGCAATAATGCATTGGATAAGTTACTTGACCATTTAGAAAAGCAGTATGACGAATGGTTAGTTGTCAACCTATTCAATTATGATTATTCCTTTAATAGAGCCTTGAATGAAGTACAAAAGCACTTAGAAAATAAAAGTGATAGGGATAAGTTGAAGACATTAAGCAATCTCTCCAAAACCTCTCAAGGCGACAAAATTCTAAGCATTCTTCTCGGCCAAAAGGAATTTAAAGATATTGCAAGGTCAGGACTGTATATAGACGAAAATTCTTCTTCAAGGCACATAGGTCTTAAAGTATCTGCTATTGAAATTCTAGCAATGTTTGATAAAGACGTGGCCTTTGAAGCTGCTTGGGCCACACTTCAAGATATAAATGCACATGATAGGGAGTATTATCCGTACATAATGGTTAGCATCGATAAGCAGCGTGCTATTTCCTCTTTAATATCACAACTCGGCGTGGAATATTCTTGCCGTGTTATATGGGCAATCAGGAGTGCTCTAAGTGGTGTCAGTAATTTGATTCATATTGACCGTTTGCTTAAGTCACCTAATACTTTGGAAAAACTCGCAGCAGTTCGTTTGGCTGGTTGGATAAAGCTACCCACGGAACTGGAGACCGAATTAAAAAAATGTCTAAATGAAATTGATGAACATATTAGTCTATCCGCAAGAGAGTCCCTTGAGCAGATAGATATCTTCCATGAAGTTGAGGTATTGATTGAAGCGATTAATTCCGAACAAGATATAAGTCGCAAATGGATTTTACTAGATGCCCTGCTTGCAATTGCTGACCCAGGTGACGAACATACGAATTGGCCTTGCTGGGCATCCGAACTTTTCAAAACTCTTCCGCCCCATATGCAACATTACTTTTATGAAACCATAAAAAAACGAAGAGACGAATTATCGAAAGAAATGGATTCGAAAGACAAGCAATCTCACCGCAGTTAAAAATAAATCATAATTAACTAGTTTGTAGGCGAATCTCCGCGATTAAAATTTCAAATCTTAAATCGTAACTGTTTCGGCCCCGACCATCCCCAAACTCAAACCGTCCGCCGAAACCTCGAACTTCTTGGCTGACCAACCTGTCCTGAGCGGTAGTCGAAGGAATCCGTGTTATTTGCTCGGCTTAAAAAATGAAGTCCGCAGGAATTCGGCGGACGACGACATCGGCCAATCGCATAAACAGCGTTTAGAGAATTGGCCGTGTCGAGTACGCAAGCCGAGCAAATATCTGTGTAAATCAGCGTTAATCTGCGTCTAAAATAAATCTGCGAAGCCCCCACGATTTGTTTCGCTTTGCGAAACAGTGGGGGTGCTCTCTGTGTCCTCTGTGGCTAAAATGAAAAGAAAATCTCTGTGGCTAAAGTTCCGCAACTCAAAACTCAAAACTAAACACTCAAAACTTCCGCCTTTGGCGGACTCCTCCCTCGGCTAACCAAATTCTCGTAGCGTAGCGAAGACCCCCGTGTCTCGTTTTGAGAATCAAAACGGCGGGGGCGACGTTCACCACAACTCAACACTTAAAACTAAACACTCAAAACTGCTCAACTTACCACCTTTTGTACGGCATCAGGTCTATCATTCCTTGCAGCTCTGCCCTCTCCCGCTCGTAGGACTCAATCGTCTCTTTATTGGCTGCCCCCTGTAGCTGCCCCATCGCCATTATCGCGCTCACGGCCCTGTAATAATACCCGTTACCGCTAAGATACTTCTGCTTGTTCGCGTGGAAGTCATCCAGCACCTTTTGCCAGAACGCGTTAATCTGCGGCCTGAATTGCGGATAACGCTCGTAAAATATCTCTATCAGTTGCATGGGTGTCCGCGCCGGCTCTTTCTCATATGCGCTAAACGCGCACTGTAAGCCCTCGGCAAGCCGTTCCGCATTGCTGTTGAATATTAGCGAGTTGTGCGCTATCATAACGTCGCGATAACATTTCTCGGGATATATCGTGCTCCCGCTGTCGATGCCTTTGAATATCTCAAGTCCGCGGGGCGTCGATATATCAACGTATAATTTCTGCTCGTTGTCAAGATACACCAGCCGCCAGCTCGAATTGTGCTCAAGACCCTTCACAAAGGGCGAGTCGAACTGGTTACGCGGCATCAATACCACCCATACCTTGTACTGTTTCAGTTGGCTGTCTATCCATTCACCCGTTTGAACATAATCCTCCACCGTAAGGTTTTGATTTCTGATTCTGGCCTTCTGAACAACAGGACCGCCGGATATAATCTCCGACCAGAGTATGTAAGCATCGTAGTTGTAAGCCGCCTGGGCTCTGCCGTCCATAAATAGTTGTAGTGGAGTGTGCCCGTCCGGGTCAGGTATCTGGCCCCACGCGATAAAGCCGCCTTCTGTCCAGTAGTTGAACATATTGCCGCGCATCTTATTTTCTGTTATGAACTGGCAGGCGTCGAATGGTTTCGCCGCCGATGCTGTCATCCTTATAAACGCTGACGTCAGTTTCGTCTCCGTAGGCCACGGGTCGATATACACGTTTTTGAATTTAAGCCCCCACCACGTCCCAAAACCTATGACTACCGCCGCCGACCCGGCAATCAGCCACCTCTGCAACCCAACGGACATCCGGGGCAGCGTCAGCCGACCAAACTTGCGAAAATTTATTGATGCCGCTACCGTCTGGATAATCTGGCCCGCCAGCAAAGCTATTAAAGGACACGTTACGTACCCGGCAATCGGTATGAACCGCCGGGACCGCAACGCCATATAAACCGTCATCGCCGCTATCACAACCAGTGCGAGGTCTATCTTCGGCAATTGATACACACCCTCTGCCGGCGCCGATGCCGCATCGCCGCTTGCGGATATGTCCCTGAACACGGCCTTCACGTATGGCGCCGCTAACCACGCCACTATGCAGAATGCGTTTATCCCGTAAAGAACGGGGAATAAATTGTCGTAAGTGATATCTAAGTTGGCCTCATACACCAATTGCCATAATCGGTGCAAATTTACAAACTGCCCTAAGTGCCAAATCGACTGGGTGAACTTGAACGGATTCACGGTCGCCGCCGAAACAAGCAGCGTTACTATCGCCGCCGCCGTCACGTAAACTATATTAAGCATTGAATACGCCGGCTTCTTCGAAAGCCGTGACCCAACCCCGAACAGCACGCAATAAAATGGAACTGTTATAAATGGAAAAATATATCTTCCCGCATACCCGGGCTCATTGTTAGACGCGTATAACGCGAAAAGCCCAAACGGCAAAATCAAATATATAAAGTGCACGTTTACGAACACCGACGCCCATAGTATCCCCACAAACAGGCCGCTAAACAAAAAACTCGTCGGGCTTGCGTCCGTAAATGAAAACGAAATCATTGTTGCCCAGATTACCAGAAACGCCCCCGCGAACCCGATGACATTTGCGATAACATTGTAATTTTTCTGCTGGTTGCCCCCCTGCATCTTTGGCAACTTATTCTGCTTCGGTATCAACAGCTGGCTGAAAACCCATATCACCAGCAACCCTATCCCTGCCATCATCATCACCAAAAACGGAAATGCCGTCCCCACCGGGTTGTCCCACCGAAACGCCGGCCACCACTCATGAACGTTTCGCCAACCTTCGGCGTTTGCGCTGATGCTGATTTGAAAAGTGTGCGTGAGGTTGGTGAGATGGAACGGATTCAAGATGATTGAAGCGGCAAAAGCCACGGCACCGGCAGCAATGGTATGCCATACCGCCGGAGGGGTCGTTCCGGGAAGCAGGTTCCTGGGCGGTGTTGTCGTCAGCTCCAGCTTAACCGCCGCCTTTCTCCAGAATATCCCAAGCAGACGAATCGCCACAACAGGGGTAAGCGATATAAAGATGTAAATATAGCCGCCGTGGACGTTCGCCCAGAAGATGGTTGCGGGCACTATGAGCCAGATATAAAGATAGTTGCGGTAAATCGACAGGACAAGGACGAGCATAAACAGCGAGACCATCAGGTTCGAGAAACCAGCGGGCCTGATATCCAAGAAAGAGCGTCCTATGAACATGGCGGCGCAAGCGGCTGCGGCGGATAAGGCGGGATGCGCGCCTATAACCCTGGCTGTGTAGTAAATGCAAATCACAGTAAGGATGTATATGGCGAACTTCAAATACATAAGCGAATTGAATGATAGCGAGGGGCCATCGGCAAAAGGCGAATGATACGCCAGCCAGTCGAAAATGACGTGCGTGAGCCAGTTCTGGTCTACCCAGCCGGTGGGATGCCAGTACTTGACGGTATCGATGCCGACCTTCTCGGTGATTTTCTGCGCCCAGTCGGGCCAGGTGGTCGCTATCTCTTCGGCTGTCGGGCCAACCCTGTGTGAATTAGCGCTGAACGGCTCATTGGTATCGACGCCGTGGTTGTAAAAGTGCCTGCCGCAGGCAAGAGCTACCCAGGTATCGCCCGCGCCGACCATGTGGCTGCTTGCATGAATGGCAAAAATGAGCATCGCGATAAGGCCGATGGCTCCCGCCGTTTTGCCTCGCAAAAGCGAAGTTGTGGGGGCCGGCATCTGTTTATTTTCCTGTATCAAATCCGCCATAACTGTCGTTCCTTTAGCCACAGATTACACTGAATTACACCGTTAGCGCACGGGCATAATAAGGCCTTAACTATATATCGTCAAGAACGGCGTAAGTTCGTTATGGTTCTCGATTCTCGATACTGGATACTCGATACAATACTTAGTCCTGCGTCTGTAGTCTGGTTTTTAACTATCCGCTACCCGCTGTACGCTATAATGATAGAGAGGGGAAAGGGCCATTTTGCGACAAAAAAAGAAAAATTCAGACAAGGTTCTTTAGCCACAGATTACACTGATTGCACCCCCACTGTTTCGCAAAGCGAAACAAATCGTGGGGGGCTTCGCAGATTTATTTTAGACACGGATTTACACTGATTATTAGCCACAGAGGTCACAGAGCACACAGAGGTTTTTAACCACGGATTAACACGGATTTGGTCAGCCGGGGGGCGTAATCGACAAGACCTTTGCTCCAAATAAGATTTGTGCGCCACGCCTTGGTCTCTTCCGCCGCCCCTTAGGGGCACCGCTATTCGCGATTTGCCAGCTGACAAAAAACACAGATTCATTCGGAACTGGCCGAGAGTATATAAGTATATGCGTATATACTTATGGAGTGCTTCAACGGTCGAGATTTTTAAGGCGAAGTTTTTAGACGCTGATTACGCCCGCCCTTGGCGAGGTCTCGCCCGCTTTTAGCGAGGCGGACAGATTTACGCTGTTTTTATTAGCCACCCTTCGACGCACTTTGTTTGCTCCCTTCGACTGTGCTCAGGGCTGGCAGGGCAGGCAGATTACACGGTTTTTAGCCCCCACACTTGTCTGCGACAAGTAGCCGTGGGGGCAGGCGAAAAATCGGGACTTGTTTTGGGGGTTGTAAAAAGATGGAGTTTGGCTATAATCATCGCACGCACCGGGAGGAAACAGCTTGCGTTTTTGTGCCGGATTGCGTCATTACTGGGATAAATGAATTGGAGAACTCAAATGAACTTCGAAGATGTAAAAAAATTCATGAAGGACCTCGGTTGGGGAATACTGGCCACCAGCGACGCAGCTATTGTAGGCGCAAGGCCGATGAGCGGCTGGGCATGGAAGCAAAACGAGTTATGGTGTGCTACGGGCGAACCATCCGACAAACTTGCTCAGCTTCGAAAAGTGCCCTACGCGGAATATTGCTTCTGCAGCGCTGCGGGTAAACACGTTCGTATCGCGGGGCCTTGCACCATCAGCACCGACAACGATGAGAAGCTCTGGCTCTATAATGCGGTCCCTGCGCTGAAGGCCTATTTTCCCGACCCGGCCGTGCCCCAATACGTGGTCATAAAGATGACGCCCGACAACATCCGCTGCGCAGAAGCTACTGACCTCAGCTACACTCAGGTAAAGCTGAAGTAAAAACGGAGTCCTGCTTCAGGACGGAGACCCCAGCGTCTTGATTCGATTTCGAATCAGCTGGGGTGAGTGCGCTTAAGAAAATAATGGCGTAGGTGACGCCAATAATACGGTGATGGCGGTGTTGTAAATTGAGCCACAGAGGTCACAGAGCACACAGAGAACAGTGGTTCCACGTTACTTCAACTGCGAGGCCGCAAAGTCCCAATTGACGAGATGGTCCAGAAAGGCCTGCACAAATTCATTGCGGCGGTTCTGGTAGTCGAGATAGTAGGCATGCTCCCAGACATCGCACGTTAGGAGCGCGGTTTGTCCGTGTGCCACCGGTGTATCCGCGTTCGACGTCTTGACAATCTTCAACACGTCACCATCCTGCACAAGCCAGACCCATCCGCTGCCGAATTGCGAGACGGCCGCGGTCGTGAAGGCCTTCTTGAACTCATCTAAACTCCCGAAGGACTTCTCGATAAGTTCCAGCAGGTGTCCGGTGGGCTTACCGCCGCCGCCGGGCTTCATGCTTTGCCAGAAGAACGTGTGGTTCCAGACCTGGGCCGCATTGTTGAAGACGGCTGCCTTATCCGTCACGCCTGCAGTCTCCTGGATTATCTTCTCCAGCGGCTGCGTCGCCCACGGTGTGCCTGCGGCCAGCTTGTTCAGGTTGTCCACGTAGGCTTGATGATGCTTGCCATAGTGGAAGCTCATTGTCTTGGCGGATATATAAGGTTCCAGCGCATCCTGTGCATAAGGCAGCGGCGGCAGTTGAAACGCTTGTGCCGTGCCCGGCGGTGAGGGTTCCGCCGCCTTGCCTGTTACGGCCAGACCCGCCAAGAGCACCAAAACTGACACCACAGACCAAACCTCGGTTATATATGACTTCATACTACACACTCCTTAAATGTTGTTCCTGCTTTCTTCATTTGCTCCATGTTTTTTCGTTCTGCTTCTCATAATTCAGATATAATCAAGCCAGACATGCTATCGCCGAAAGCTGCTTCATCGCATTTTTCATATTCTTACCTGTACAATCATATATGCCAAGTGTAATAACCCAATAAGGGAAAACCTAATTTGCCGCAGCTAAAAAGCTTAGACTGTGCCGGCAGCAATCTAAACTGTACGCTGCACGCTGAACGCTTGCCTCGGCGTAGCGCAGCGAAGACGGGCGGAACGCTGTTTATTTATTGACAGGTCGTTTGTGAAAATCTGAACTGCAACCACAGATTACACAGATTTCACGGATTTTTAATAACATTAAAACTTATTGAGTTATCAGGGACTTTGTGGTAATAATTGGTGAGATTCGCACCTATGCCTGCCCTCCATAGCACAAAGTGCGAAGGAGAGTCAACTTTGCCGTCCGGCAAACGCCTTTATAAATAAGGAAATAAGCTTGGCGTATCTTTGTTGTTTACAGTTTTTTAAAGAGTACGTTTAAGAAAAAACTGAGGGAATAAAACATGAAAGCTTTTATTGGCCATAGTTTTGATGATAAAGACAAAGGCATTGTTGACAATATACAGAAGTTCATAGAATCAACCGGGATAGAATGTCTGACAGGCGAGAAAGCTCAAAATAACTCAATTGCACAAAAAGTAAAAGAAAGAATTGCGGATTGTGAGATTTTTATAGGCATATTCACATGTGATAAGATAATTTGTCCGCATACCTCCTCAAAATGGTTTTGTAAAGCAAAAAAAAGAATCAGCCAATGTACAACTTCTAATTGGATATTACAAGAGTCAGGCTTTGCAATAGGAATAAATAGGGAAATGATTTTATTGGTTGAAAATGGGATAGACAAATTTCCAGAACTACAAGGAGATATGGAGGTTATCTTTTTTGATAGAAATTCAATAAGTGATAAATTTCTTCAATTAAATCAGATGATTGAAGGAGTAAAGATAAAAATATCAGGAGGAACAATTACCAAACCATCAGAAGATAACAAACAAATTGACACTCATCCTAAAATAGAAGAAAAAGAAATAAAGCCAGAAGAAGAACCGAAAAATAAAAAAGATGAAATATTAGATAAAATCTACGATATTCTCTTAGTAGAAAAAGACTACATTAAAGCACAAAAGATGTTTGATGAAGAAGCAAAACCTCTTCTGGTAGATAAAGAAGAAGAAGCTCGAAGGCGCGCAGTTGTTCTAAGGATATCACATTCATTAGGTGATAAAGGTGCTTTTGAAAAATTGCGAATGCTTTGTCAAAATAATCCAGACTATACTGGCGTTGCTAAACAATTAGCTTATCGATATAAAGAAATCGAGGAATATAAAAAAGCAAAAGAACTTTTCCTCTCAACTATAAATAAATACGATCTTAGTGATCCAGAGCAGATAGATAATATGCTCGATTCATATATAGAAGCATCTTGGTGCATGTCTTATGAGGGAAATGTAAATGAAGCGATTGAAGAATTAAATAAATTATTATTAAATCCTAATTTAAGTAAGTCGAGAGCAAAGATATTTGAAACAATGGCAAGAATATCAAAAGAAAAAGGAACTATCGAAGACTTTTATATTTATGCGGAAGCTTCATTGGCTGATAACCCGGTTGATACTTCATTGAGATTTACATTGGCTTACGCTTATAGTGATAAAAACAAAGAAAAACTAGGATTGTTACATTATAAAAAACTTATAGAAACAACTAAAAGTATTGCAGGATTAAATAACATTGGTGTATCCTATTCGAGACTAGTTCTAAACGCCAAATCCATAGAAAACTATCTCAAAGCCACAAAAGAAAAACATACACTCGCTATGGGCAATCTTGCTTATAGATACACAGATGCAGGTTTTATTGATGATGCACAAAAATTAATAGATAAAGCTTATGATTTGCATAAAGAAGGAATTGAAGTTGATCCCAATATTGCAGGTGCTCAAAAAAATATTAAAATTAAGATAGAAGAGGAAAATAAAAAAGAAGAAGAGTTTCTATCGGAAGCTAAAAAAGAAAGTCAATATAGAGTTAAATATTCATCTGCTTTATGCTCAGAAAATAAAGTGGTTAAAAATCAACTCGAGGGAATTTGGCGAACTTCATGGGGCGATTTACCTCTAATTTATGATCAAGAAAATGGAGTAATCAAGGTTGAATACAAAAAGCAAACGGAAGAAGTATCGTATTGGACAGGAAAACCCATAAATTATATTAAGGAGGAAATGATAGAAGTTAAAGGTGCTATTAGAAATATGAGTGGCAAATATACCATTGAAGTTAATAATGAAGCATTAGCACCTAATAAAAATGTATATAGCGCTAAAGGTTATATGATAATAAATGAAAACCGCGATCTTATAGAAATAATGGAAAATACAAAAGATGGAAAAACAAAATATGAAAAATGGACCAAAATAACGGATATTGCCACAGTATCTGTTAATTAAAACGAAAAATAATTTTCAATTGCGTTAAAAGGATAAATATAAGCTATTCATAAATAAAATTTCTATGGTTGAGAGCTCGCGAAAATTTTAGGGCATCCAGTGGGGTAATAATGTTGACAGCCGTTTTTTCCCGCCCCGCGCCGTATAGCGGACAGCGGACAGAGTTCAGCGTACAGCGGACAGGTGCGCTACGGGAAGCGTGAGTAATTCGGCTGGGTGGCGCATATATATAAGAAAAGGAAAGATTTAAGTAAAGAAATCCTGGACCCCAGATAACATGGGTTTCCGCCAAAGGCATGCGGGAATCTGCGCTTGGTTCGACGGCGCTCACCACAGGTCGCTACGAGGGGCAAAATTGGGCGGAGAAAGTCCGAGGTTTTTTTAAGGATTACAGATATGCGGTATATTTACATAATTTTGACGGTACTGATACTCTCGTCGGTATGCAATGCTGTACCATTTCAAATTTTCCCGCCCCCGCCACCGGCATCACCGAATACGCCGGCGGTCGCACAGGCCAAAAGCTCAATCCGAGGCCAAGTCGTAGATGAAAAAGGCAAACCACAAGGTGAAGTTCTATGGAGAATAAGCGGAATTGAGGAACTTCGTGACGGTAAATGGACGCAGGTGATATATCTCGGCCTACCAACTGAAAGAATTACCGACAGCAACGGCTTTTTCGCTGTCCCATTTAACAGACCTTGCCGGTATGATTTGCAGTTTTATAAGGAAGGTTTTGCGCCGGCATTTCTATTTCAGGTGGCGACTGACTCGCCCGGAATCAAGGTCATACTAAAACGAGGAGAGCGGATTCACGGTATTGTTTCACAACGAGTTGACGGGAAGCTGGTACCCTTGGCGGCAGAAACAGTCGTATTGCGCCTGCCGAGTCGTGATTTTTGGTACCAGGATTCGGTTGTCACCGACAAGGCAGGCAAATTCGAGTTTAGGGCATGTGCCCCTCCAATCGACCCGACCGGCCTAAAACGGAAGTGGCAAGTGGTCTTACCCTTACCAAACCAAATTGTTGAGATTGATGTTCAGGACGGCAGACCTGTCGATGAAGTAAATATTGAGGTTCAGTAACAGTGAATAACGGAGAAGGAGATAAAATGGAAAGGGAGAAGTTAATTTAGTTTTGAGTTTTTAGTGTTTAGTTTTTAGTTTAAAAATTGTTGATTGCCGACTATAAACCATATAACCGCAGAAAGCGGTAGAAAGTGCAGGACAAAATGCCAAAGGCACTGGAGCGTAAATTGAAGGCGGAGGCAAAAAAGAAGGGCCTCAAGGGCAAGCGAGCGGACGCATACGTTTACGGGACAATGCGCAAAACCGGCTGGAAGCCGGGAAAATAACTTTAAGCAATCCTCGCGTAAGCACCCCACGGCGGAGCGCGATGTAAAAACTGAAGACATGCGGGGATTTCCGCTGCGCTACGAGAAGGCAGGCAGTAGACGGAAGACCACAGACGCAAGGGAGAAGGATGAATCAGGTTCAACTGGTGAGCAGTTCGCTGACGGAAGACATCGTTGGAACGTGGTCGCAAACGACTTTGATAGAGACCAGGATAGGCACCGACAACAAAGCTCCCGGCACACCCCAGAGCCATGTCCAGAATATCAAGGAAACAAAGATGACGACCGGATTGAGCGTGAAGCGGCGTCCCAGCAGTACCGGCGTTATCAAGTTTGCTTCGAATAGGTGGAGCAGCAGGTACCATGCGGGCGGAAGGAGTCCTTTCCACAGCGAGTCGAATGTGAGCAGGCCGAGCGTGGCCAGCAGGATGATTCCGGCGACGGGGCCGAAGTAGGGAACAAAATTCAGAACTGCCACAAACATACCCCACATTGCGGCGTTGGGCACACCCATAAAGTAGAGGACAGCGCCCACGAGCGCACCCAAGACGATATTAATAAACGATACCGAGAACAGATAATTGGAAATGTTTTGCTGAATTTCATGACTGATTTCGACCGCGCGCTTTTTGTCGCTCAAGGTCGGCATCACATGGACCAGTTTCTGCAAGAACAAGTCGCCCGAGGCGAGCAACAGATAGAGGACCACCAATGCCTCCCCCATTCCGGCGAGGAGACTTCCAGTCCAGTTGATTAATGCGCTGGCGCCACGGCTGTCTTTGAGCTCGACGGTGGGCGCCATTTTTTGTTCCTCCTCGGTTGCGCCGAGATTATTCACCGCGGCTGCCGCTTGACTGATCCGCGCGATGCGCGGGAACGATTTTTGAACCCGTTGCCTCAACTCGGTCATGTGTTGCGGCGCTTCGTTCATCCACGTCAACGCCGGGCGGCCCAATTGGAAGAAACCAACCCCGGCGGCGGCCATCAGGAGGCAAAGCACGACTGCGGCGGAAATCGCCGGCGGAATGTGGCAGTAGGACAACCAACGGATGAGCGGTTTGAGAGTCATTCCTGCCGCACACGCCAGAACCACGGGCAAGACCACAGGACGGGCAAAGTAAAGGAATGCAATCATTCCCAGCGCAATCAAGACGATTTGGGCGGTTGTCGTTTTCGTTGCCGCGGCGGCGCTCGATGGGGCGGGCGGTGGAACGCTGCCGGGTACAGCTTTAACCGGTACATCGGGCGTCCCGGCTGAGGAGTCGAGAGGCCCAGACGTCGGTGACAGTTCATTTAGCTGTTCCATCTTAGATTTCCCATATTAATCTGCCAGAGGCGGATAAATCGCTCGACTACGCAACCAAGGCATCCAGCGCCATGATAATATCAAAAATCTTCATTTGAAACTATGAAGACGTCTGCCGGACGGCAATGTTGACGGACTCTTCGACATACTCAGGGCAGGCAAAGGTGCATTTCTCTCCACGAGTCGATTCCGGCCTTAAGGCGACAGTATATCGTTAAACTAGCAATAAAAGCAAGTATTTTAAGAATCCGCAATTAGAAGAAAGCGAACTTCGCGCCTGCACCCCGCCTACGGCGGGTAAACCCCTGCAGGTTTTATTACCCGGCAATAAATCCCCCTTCGCTAAAGCTTCGGCGGGACAGGGCTGCCGGGCTAAACATTATTTGGAGGACCCCGAAGCCCATCGACAAGCTCAGGGTAAACAGGCTTCGGGGCTAACCAATACCATTAAACGTTGTTGAGTCGCACGCATCCGCCATAATATTTCTTTGCGGCGGCATCATAAGCTTTGGCGGCGGCGGTTTCGTCATCGAACCGGCCGAGCCAGAGTTTTTGGGCGTTGTATCTGATTTGTACGGTCCATTTGTTTCTTTTTTTGTCAAACCATACGCCGATGTAACGGGAAGAGGTGTTTTTGCGTTTTCGGCGGTTCCGCATATTCACGGCCTGGGTAACAATGCGGAGATTGGCGCGGCGGTTGTCGAGTGAATCGCAATTGCGATGGTCAACGACGAGGCCAGCGGGCGGGGACATAATTTGTCTGTGCAAATAAATTATTCTTGAACGCAGGTCATTAGTTAATGCGCTTCGTGCGGCGTAAAGGTTCGAGCCATTGCCGTGGACGAACCATTTGAAATGCCTTATAGAATAGTAGTCACGCGGCTCGACGATAGTGAAGTGGCCCAAGCCGAGATAAATTTTGCGGAAGGTGTAGCCGAAACGGAGCAGGCGGTAAAATAGTAATGGTGAAGTGAAAATAAGGTCGAGACAGACGGGAATCCTTATTGTTAATTGTGCAGACATACTTATTCCTCCATTCTTTTTAGCCACAGAGGGCACAGAGTTCACAGAGTTTTTCTGGTTTAATTAAAATCCGAAATGGAACTTCTGTTCCTGATGCCTTGCCTCGTAGCGAAGCGGAGATCCCCGCGTCTCGTTTTGCAAAGCAAAACGGCGGGGACCAATGCCCTCTTGCGCTTCTGCGCTACTCCTGCCTGTCCCGGCATGTCTTTAGCCGGGAACCTGGCTGGTTAGAATTTTACAGAACAATACTTATATGTCAAGGAAAATCTAACATTTTTGCCAAAACACAGACCGACACTGACTTAACCACAGACTGGCACTGAAGTTATGCTGTTTTTCCCTTCAGAAAAAAAGGAGGAAATTGAAAGGAATGGTTTACCAGTTTTGTGTCAGGGTGGCAAAATCTTTAAAATCAACTTTGCCGGTGTGATTGGTGTCCATACCATCGCAGAAGCCGGGGGATGAGCAGGGCTTGAGCCAGTTATCCGCGAATGCCTGGAGGATATTAATTTTTTCGAGATGCAGCGCGGCGTAGGCGTCAACGAGGCCATAGCCGTAATAATCATCTCTGCCCGGCGTGCCCAGATCCTGGGCGGAATCGAAAAGAATATTAGAGACCTCCGCAGGGGTGATATTGTAATGGGCGGCGGAGAAGATCAAGGCCGCGACGCCCGCGACATGGGGACATGCCATCGAGGTGCCGTCGTAATAGGCGTACAAAACAATATCTGTCAAAACGGAGCCGGTTATTCCTGACTGGGCGAGGAGCTGGAGTGCTTCGCCATCGGCTTGTGAAACCGATACAACGACGAGAGGAGTTGAGCCGCTTAATGTGCCGTTGAAATTGCCGGAAACATTGTTGTAGATGATTGCGCCGATGGCGCCTTTGGACTGGGCGTGGGCGACTTTGGCGGCGAAAGTCGTGGTGCCTCTGAGGATAAGGGCGATATTCCCGGCGACACTGTTCGGGCAGGTATTGGCCGGGGAGGAGCCGTCGGCGAGGCCGCAATCACAGATTACGCCGGTGACTGTGCCGGAGGCGGTGCCGGTTAGCATATTTGACTGATGGCTTGTGCTGTTCCAGACGGCGTCGGCAGTTGGGCTGGTGACAGTGGCGGAGGGAACGGTGGAGTAAACGCCTACTCCCGGGGCGGCAAGGGCAATAGTCGGTCCGAAATTTGAGAAACTCGCCTTGTTTTTGCTTGAGTCAACCGCCGCGACGGAAATTACGAAAGAGTCGGCAGCCGGATAGAAAGGCGTGTTTACGTCGTCATTTCCTGCTGCGGCGACCAGAAGGACACCGGCGTTGTAAGCATTAACGCATGCAGTGTCCAAAGCCGCCGAGTAGCTGCTGCTGCCCAGACTCATGCTGATTACTTTGGCGTTTTTACTGACGGCCCATTCGATACCGGAGATTAACCAGCTATCCGAGCCGGAGCCGGTATTGTCCAGCACCTTGGCGATGAGTAAATCGGCGCCTGGCGCAACGCCGACGACGCCGATATTGTTATCCGCCGCGGCGATAGTGCCGGAAGTATGGGTGCCGTGACCGTGAAAATCCTCCACGGGTATGAGCACGCCGGTTGAGTCGGTGGCGAAGCTATTAGAATCGACAACATTGCCCCTGTCGGGATGATCCATACTTATGCCGGTATCCATAAGAGCGACCCGGACGCCTGCGCCCTTAGTTCGGGGCCATACCAGCGGGGCGTTGACCATAGTGATGCCGTAAGGAATGGTCTGGGACGAAGACAAAGCAGTAATGGTATTGGTATCGTAGGCATTGGTATCGGGGCTGCCGAGCGCGTAGATTTTGTAGTCCGGCTCGACGTACTCAATATCGGGATTTGCCCGAAGTTGTTTGACCTGGTTGGCGTCGAGATGAGCCGCTACGGCGGGAATGATATTGAAGTCGCGAGCTACGGGGAACGTCGGGCGTTTGAGCATATTTTGCTTTTGTGAATGGCTCTTGTAAACGACTATATAATCATCTGATTGCGCTTGGACGGGCCAGACGATTAGCGATAATGCCGTGAAAAGCACTGTCAGGATAATTCCCATCCGTGTCAGCATCAGCCCTGAACATCTTGTCATAATCACCCTTATCGCATTAGACATTCAGTTTATACGTATTAGACGAATGAAACGACGGGAATATGTCAGGAATTTTGAAATTCAGGGAAAATAAATTTCTTTCGTTAAATCTCCCTTTTTTGCGTCGTAAGTCCTTACCAATAAGATGGCTATAAAATAAAGCCCCCGAAGTTTTTGGCTTCGGGGGTTAGATTTTTAAGGAATTTGGGCGGAATTTACGATTTGAGCCAGTTTTCGATACGGTTGATGCCTTCGGTGATATTGGCCATCGAGGTAGCGAAACTCAGGCGGATGTTTTTATCGCAGCCGAAGGGCAGGCCTGGGACGACAGCGACATTGGCCTGTTCCAAAAGGGCTTTGGCGAAATCCATACTGCCCTTCAGTTCGATGCCGCCTTTGGTTTTGCCGAAATAGGCGGAAACATCGGGGAAGCAGTAGAACGCGCCGGTGGGCTGGGTGCATTTGACGCCTTTTATGGCGTTGAGGCGAGAGACCATATACTGGGCGCGTTTTTCGAATTCGACGCGCATTTTTTCAACTTCGTTATTGGGGTCTTTGAGCGCGGTGATGGCGGCATCCTGCGCGAAGGTTACGGGGTTGCTTGTTGAGTGGTCCTGGAGTCGTCCCATCGCTTTGATTACGTCAACGGGGCCAGCGGTGTAGCCAAGACGCCAGCCGGTCATTGAATAAGTTTTGCTGAAGCCGTTGATGGTGAGGGTGCGGTCGTAGGCGTCTTTGCTGAGCGAGGCGAAACTGATGAATTTTGTGCCGGCGTAAACGAGGCGTTCGTAGATTTCATCGGACATTACAGTCACATCGGTGCCTTCGAGGACTTTGGCTAACTGGGCAAGCTCATCGGGGGTGTAGGTGAAGCCGCCGGGGTTATTCGGCGAATTGAGGACGAACATCCGGGTTTTGGGGCCGATGGCTTTTTTCAACTGTTCAGGGGTAATCTTGTAGCTGTTCTGCCGGCTGGTCTTGACGACCCTCACTTTTGCGCCGGCCAATTTGATAGCTTCGGTATATGTAAGCCAGTAAGGCGTCGGGAGAATCACGGCATCGCCGGGGTCGAGGGCCGCCTGCATCGCATTATAGACTGAATGCTTGGCGCCGATGTTGACGACGATCTGCTCGGGTTTGTAATCGAGGCCATTATCTTTTTTTAGCTTTTCGGCGATTGCTCTTTTCAGTTCGATGGTTCCTGATGCGGGGGTATATTTTGTTTTTCCCGCGTTGAGTGCGTCGATGGCCGCCTGCTTGATGTATTGCGGGGTGTCGAAATCGGGTTCGCCTGCTCCGAAGCCGATTACGTTAACGCCCTGTGCTTTGAGCTCTTTTGCCCTTGCGGTTACGGCCAAAGTGGCTGATGGCGGAACCGCCTGTGCTCTTTTGCTGACTTTCATAATCATATCATTCATCCTTATAATAAGTTCGTAAAGAGTGATATTTATAACCTGACGTGGAATAATTCGTCAATATCTAAATCAATTGGGACTTGACGGCGTCGAGAATGAGTTTTTGGGCGTTGTCGAGTGGGCCGGGAAGATAGGCGCCTGCGGCGGAGGTATGGCCTCCACCATCGAATTGGCGGGCGATTTTGCAGACATCGACTGCCCCCCTGCTTCGGAGCGAACAGCGGATTCGGCCATCCTTCAATTCGACAAATAACGCGGCGACAACAACAGAGCCGATGCGCTGGCACTGGTCGATGAGGTTTTCGGTGTCCTCATATTTGGCGCCTGTGGTTTTGAAATCCTGCAGGGTAAGAAACTGCGAGGCGTATCGGCCATCGAAATGCAGTTCGAGCGTATTCTGCATCACGGTCATCAATTTGAAACGCTGGGGAGTAAAGGTCTGATAGATGAGGCGATAAATATCGGCTGGGTTTGCGCCGGCATCGATAAGGTCGGCGCAGTCGCGGAGGCATCGGCTGGTGGTGTTGTTGAAGTGGAACCAGCCGGTGTCGGTGGAGATGCCGACAAAAAGGGCCTGGGCGATTTTAGGGGTGATGGGCCAATGGGCGAACCGGAACAGGTCGAGGACGACGGAGCAGGCGGCGGAAGCGGTTGAATCGACAAGCTCGACGTCACCGAGGCCATCTGAAGTCGCGTGGTGGTCGATAACGAGGACGGGGATATCGGCCTGTTTTAGATATTCCTCAAAACCGGGCAACTGGCTTCGGCTATTGGTATCGACGATGATGATGAGGTCAAATTTATTTTGGGAAAGCTGGTCTTTGGAGAGGTCTTTGCCAAGAACGGAAACGGGTTTGTCGAAGAGAAAGGCATACCAGGCGGACAATGGGGACAGCAAGAGAACCTGAGTTTTTTTGCCCAGCGTCGAGAGCGTTTCGCTCATCGCGACGCAGCAGCCGACGGCATCGCCGTCACCCTTGGTATGGGTAGTAATCAGCACACTGGATGATTTATTTATGAGTCCTATTGCGTCTTCAAACTTCAGTTTATTCATAGTAGTCGTATTATAATCCTATCTGCCCAGTATTTGAAATAGTATATCGAGGTGTTTCGCGGCAAGAGCGACGGGCATTAGCGGTCTGGCCTTGCGGGCGAGACAATCGAGGAAGTGATTTATCAGAGCGGGGTCGTCGCCGGGATGCTTTGACATATCGACCTTATAGACGGTGCGTTTTTCGACGCGATTTTTATTTACCCAGAACTTTTCAATATCGGGAGAATCCCAGGTTGTGTAGGAAAATCGTAACGAGCCCTTTGTGCCGAAGATGCGGGTTTCGTTGGGGACTTCGCAGTGGACGCCCGCGCCGCGTTCGTAGTAGTAAGTAAGGCCCGTGTCGAATTCCATTAAGGCGGCGCCGTGCTCTTCGACATCGGATTTGATTTTGGGGTTGGAGAAGATTTTTATGCCGTTTCTGGCGAAGCGTTTTATTTTGGCAAGTTTTGGGCGGTCGTTGAGGAGGCCGAGGTGGAAAGAGAGGTCATAGACGCCCCAGTCGAGGAACGGTCCGCCGCCGGCGAGGGATTTTTTCAGCGACCAGACACCGCGCGGATTGTATTCGATGAAGGTTCTGCGCATCAGGTGATTATGGTGGATATGATAGACCTCGCCGATGTCGCCGTTATCCAGTATTTTTTTGACGAAATGGAATTTGGGCTGGAGGCGGGTGTGCCTGGCGGAACATTCGAGGATAACGAGGTTTTTGTGTTTTGCGGTTTCTTTAACGAGCCGGTTCATTTGCGAACGATTTATCACAAGCGGCTTTTCGATAAGGACGTGTTTGCCGGCGTGCATCACTGAAACAGCGGCGTCGAAATGCTCAAACGGCGGAGCGCCGACAATAACGGCGTCGATATTGTCGTCCCCGAGAATATCGCGGTAATCTGTCGTGCAGTACGGGATGTTATACTTTTTTTGTTTTTCGGCGAGGACGCGCTTATCAACGTCCGCGAGCCAGAGGACGTTCGCCCCATGCGTGTTGAGGAACGCGTCGAGATGGATGCCAGCTATCATACCCGCGCCTATTATACCGATGTTCGGTTTGTGTTTCATTTAGCGTTCCTTACGGCTATGAAGAGATAACAGAGACAATAGCTTCCTGTAATTTTTTGCGGCGGAATTTTCTGGGAACTACGCGTAGGCCGTCGGATTCGATAGTTTCGCCGCCTTTGAGAGGCGAGCCGAAGGTTTGATTGCACCATTCGGCGAGGGTGGGGACTCGGCCGGTAAATTTGGCTGACCAGTCGAGGCCGAGGTTTGAGGCGACGGTGGTCATGAGGACGCCGCCGCCCATAATCCAGCCAACACCGGCGGGATGAATATGCGTTGGGAGGCGGTCGAATTCGTCTTCTATTTCGCCGACAAGCTCCTCGATTATGTCTTCGAGGGTAATCATACCGAGGACGACGTTTTCGTGGGAGACGATGATAACGATGTGGGTTTTTTCCTGTATCATCATTTCGAGCAGTTTCGAAAGAGGCATATCCTCCCAGACCCTGGTAATGGGGCGGGAAATACCTTTGATGGTCGGGTCGGAGGGATTTACGCGCAAGGCCGAGACGATATCCTTAAAGTTGAGATAACGCTCGATTGTCTGCGGGTCATTTTCAACCATACAAATGGGGAAGCGCGTGTGCATATCGAGGTGCGCTTTGACAAGGGCATGGGATAAAGTATTGCCGACGTAAATCATAGATATGTCCTGCGCGGGAAGCATAATGTCGCGGACGAGGTGGCTGGAGAGGTGTGCGGCGGCAAGGACGATTTTTTCCTCGCGTTCGCCCATAAGTTTGGATGTGCGCGCCAGCGAGACGGCGGCGCGAAGCTCGTGGAGCCAAGGGAGCTGGGCGTCACGTGTTTCGGGCTGCATTCTGGCAATGGCGGCGACAAGTTTTTTGACGACAAATTCGATAACAGAGACAAATGGGTCGATAACTTTCGCCAAGATTTTCATATAAGGCGAGAGCCGCAGGACAATCCACTCCTTGTTGCTGAGTGCGAACATCTTGGGAACAAGCTCAACAAAAACAATGGTAACAAGCGTCAGCGGGATAATAACAAATGTAACGGCGGTGACCTTTGCCAGCGTCATCGAGATATGCCAGTGCTGGGCAAGATAAGGAGCAAATGCATCCTGCGCACCGACACCACCGGCGGCGGCGGCAATAGTGGTAAACAAAGTAACGCCAAGCTGGATGACGGCCAAACTGGCCTCCATACGGTCCTTCATAAATGCAGCATCAGTTGCGCCCTTCTTGTGCTCATTGACGAGAATGGCAATCCTGGAACGCGAGATGGTGGCGAGGCCCATTTCATACGCGGTAAATATCGCGTTCAAAATAAGCATTAAAATTATTACGCCAAGTTCATAATTGAACATATCTGTTCACCTAAGCTCAGTGCTGTTTAGTCAAAATTTGTTTCGCTGAATCGCAATCTTTGGCGATTTGTACGGCGAGGACCTGCGGCGATTCGAAACGCTGCTGCGGCCTGATACGGTCGAGGAAATCCATAGCAAGCCATTTGCCCGCCATATCGCCGAGTTTAGCATCGAGGACGTGGGTTTCGATAAGCTGGGAATGCTGGTCGCCAAAGGTTACCGCGTGGCCGATGCTAAAAACGGAAGGCAAACGATTATCAGAGCAGCAGATATCTTCTTCGGAGTCGCCTATAAGTGCGAATCCGGCGTAAACACCCTCCTGCGGGATAATCTGTGAAGGCATTTGCATATTGAGGGTTGGGAAGCCGAGCTGTCTGCCTTTGCCTCTGCCGGGAGTTATTTTGCCTATCAGACGGTAGGGCCTGCCGAAAAGAAAGGCGGCATCGGCGACGTGACCCGACTGGAGCATATAGCGAATGGTGGTGCTCGAAACGCGAACGGATTGTCCTGTATGAATTTTGACGAGTTTTGAGGGTACGACAACGACATTAAAGCCGTCGGGTTCGGCCATTTCCTTGAGGGTATCGATATTGCCTGCGCGGTTTGCGCCGAAGTTGAAATCATCTCCCTCGACGAGGGCTTTTGGGCGGACGTCTTTTAGGAGAAATTTATCAACGAAATCAGTCGGTGAGAGGCGAAGCAAACTGGTTGTGTCTCTGAGAATGATAAGGTAATCGACGCCGCAATTTTCCAGGAGATGAATCTTGAGAGGCAGCGGCGTAAGAACACCGGGGGCTTTTTCGGGATGTAGGATAGCTACGGGGTGGGGTTCAAAGGTCATCACCGCCAGCGAGACACGTTCAAGGGTGGCGATATCACGGGCAACTTTTATATTCTGCTGATGCCCGATGTGGACGCCGTCGAAGTTGCCGATAGTGAGAACGCAGCCATCGGGCAACTGACCAAGCTCAGATACGGTTTTGAGGACTTTCATAATCAAAGACCATCATATCTGGTTTGAGAAAAAAGTGAATAGTAAAATTTTGGCGTGCAGAAAGAGATTGCTATTTTGCGTTCTGGATTTGGAGCATGTCGTCGTCTTTGCGGCTACAGGGGTAGGTACTGGCGAGGTCTTTGAGGATGTCCTGGATTTTGTCGGGTTTGCCGGTTTTTTCATAGCACAGCGACAGCATTTCGAGCGAGGCGCGATAGTATGAGAACGAGTCACAGGCGATCGCTGCGGGCGATTCAGGTCCAAGGATTCTAATCAGTTCAAAATGAGGGATGGCCCTGTGATAATCATTTTCGAGGACAAATATCATCGCGACCCTGAAATTCGCGACCTTATTGGCAGGATTGGCGTTAATGGCATTGAGATAGGTATTGACGGCGTTCCGCATGTCACCCTGGCTTTTGTAGGCGCCGCCGAGTAAGTTCCAGGCGCGGGTGTTGGCGTTATCGAGGAAGAGCACCTTTTCGCATTCCCTTTCGGTATTATTGAACATGCTATTCGAGGAATATGCCTCTGCGCGGGAGATGAGGCGGTCGATAATAACAGGTTTAAGGGCAAAAAGAGCGATCAGAACAAACAGGATACTTAAAGGCCATCTCGTGTGCGGCTTGGCAAGCCAAGGGTCGGCGAGCATATTTTCAAGTTTTTCGTCTTCAGGCATCATATATAAACTCAGGCGATAACCAGATAATAGATACCAAACGTAATAAGCACATTACCGGCGATGAAATTAATGTGGTCCTCGACCCGCTGGATTTTGGAAACGAAGAACATAATAACATCGGTTTTGACCAAACTGGCGGACAGTGCAACGGCGAGGACGGGCAAGGACTGGCCGAGGGCAAAACTTACGAATATCAGCACAGAATACTGCACCAGATTATGGGTAACAATCAAACTGGCGAGCATAAGGAGCAGGCCGATACTTGTGGGGCAGGTCGGCATTTCGGCAAGGGCGAAAAATGTCCCGAAAAAAAATGCGCCGAAAAGCTTCACGTGTTTGAAGCTCTCGCGGAACTGGAGAATGTACGGGAGGTGCTTGATTTTGAACAGGCCGGCGATGAACAAGCCGAAAACAAAAAGAAGGAAACCGAGCAAATAAAATATGTACTTATTGCACTGGATAATCGTGAAGGCGACCCGGCCGACCATTCCGAGGAACAATCCTAAAACGGTATAGGCAGCGACTAAGCCGAAGAGAAAAAGGAAGGTTACGAACAGGGCTTTTTTCTTTGATTCGGTCGCGCCGGCGATAAAGCTGAGCGCCACGGGGACACGCACAATTGTGCTTGAGCTAAGCGAGGTAAGTGCTCCCGTCATAAAGACGGCAAAAAATATCAATAGCGGCGTATCAGTAATCAGTTTTTGAATACCTGAAACCATTCGAAACCCTTTATCAGCACCAACAAAACCACAACATAACAACAGTGTTTTCGGACTAATATGGCAATGACTTAAGCAAAGACGGCATAAACCGAGAGTTGCCAAAGTGAAGAAGTCGTTGCCAATAACGACATATCATCGCAGTATTTATAGGACGCAAATGCCCTTTTCTGCCTGTGTCTGTAGAAAATCGGTAGGGACGAATAATTTTTTCAAATCGTGTTGACACAAGATGTTTTAACGGCTATATTATTGGCATATGCTAATAACTATGAGATTTTATGCCGCGGCCGTTTAAATGCAGAAGAGTATGTTGCGACCCAACGGCAGATTATTTCAAGCCAAGGGGCATTCCTGTTTCCGAATTGCAGGAAGTATGCCTTGCGCTCGACGAGCTTGAAGCCATCCGGCTGGCCGATATCGACGGAATGTACCAAGAGGAGGCGGCTAAAATGATGAACATCTCAAGGCAGACATTCGGCAATATCATCGAATCAGCACATAAAAAAATCGCGGACACGATTGTGAACGGCAAGGCCCTGAAAATAGAAGGGGGCGTTGTCAAAAAAGTATGCAGGAGAAATATGCTATGAGAATATGTATCCCAACAGGCACAGCGGACGGCAAAACAGCAATAGTCCACGAGCACTTCGGCGGTGCGCCGTATTTCACCATTTATGACACAGACAAGGGCGAGGTTGAGGTCGTCAATAACGATAACCAGCACCATTCGCATGGTATGTGCCAGCCGTTGGCGGCGCTATCGACCAAAAATATTAACGCGGTGGTTTGCGGCGGGATGGGGGCAAGGGCAATTATGAAACTCAACGAAGCCGGCATAAAGGCATACAGGGCCATTCCGGGTTCCGTTGAGGAGATTGCTCAGCAGTTTGCCAAAGGCGGCCTTGAAGAAATCACCGTGGAAAACGCCTGCCAGCAGCACAACTGCCATTAATCGCAGCAGGATATAAGAGCGAAGCTGTTACAACGCGGCCAGTTGCAGGACGAACTGCTCGATTGCGATTCTGGGCAGCAACTCCCCGGCAATATGTTCGCGCGAAGATAATCACACCTATGATTGTCGTCGGCAAAGTCCTTTCGCCCGAACAAATCAAGGCAATGCTTTCATCATAAACGCTGGTGTGAGGAACTAATATGATGTCGCGAAATACGCTGAATTTTATTTTGGGTTTGGTGTCATTTTTAAACCTGTCAGGGCTTGTTTTTACGGGTTTTATAATGAAATATATACTGCCGCCCGGCACAGGCGGCGTGGGACGCATTCTTCACGGCGGTACCGGTCGCGGCGTGCTGTACAAAGAATTGTGGTCGATGACACGTCACGAATGGGGCAGCATTCATTTTTATCTGGCGGTTATGTTTGTTGTTCTGATGATTATCCATATCATCCTGCACTGGACGTGGATTAAATATTATGTGAAATCATTTTTTAGTCATTAGTAGATGGTTGCTTGATAATTAAAATCAGAAAGTTGTTGCAACTAAGTTGCATCTGGTTATAATGGCTGAGAAGGTCAGAAAAGATTTTTCGGATTTAAGATTTAGAAGCGGCTGGAATGACGTTTTGTATTTTGAGATAGTTTCTTATCTATCGAGGAGCTTGTGAATTTATGGAAGCCGTTATATTTTCAATAGCGACATTTTTCTCCACTTTTCTCGGCGGATTGTTCTCGATTAAATTCAAGGACAAGCTCAACGCCATTATGTGTTTCACCGCAGGGGTACTTGTTGGCGTTTTCAGCTTTGACATTATGCCGGAAATAATAAACGAGGTCAAAGAGCACAATTTTGACCCGACAGGGGCGATGATTGCTTTTGTGGCCGGCTATATGATTTTCCAC
>PLLM01000080.1 GCA_003141275.1 Phycisphaerales bacterium | reverse complement strand
GAAGGCGAGCGGTATAACCAGGTTATCGATGCCTGGACCAACGCCCGTGTTGCGGTAACCAGTGAAATGATGAAGGGTCTCAAGGAGGACAGGAAGGAAGATGGTTCGCCGCATTTGAATCCGATTTATATGATGAGTATCTCCGGCGCCAGAGGCAGCGTTGACCAGATTCAGCAGCTTGCGGGTATGCGAGCGCTTATGGCCAAGCCCAGCGGCGAGATTATCGAGACGCCGATTAAGTCAAACTTCCGCGAGGGATTGACGGTTCTCGAGTATTTCAGCTCGACGCACGGTGCCAGAAAAGGCCTTGCGGATACGGCGTTGAAAACAGCCAACTCCGGGTATCTGACTCGTAAGCTGATAGACGTGGCTCAGAATATGATAGTTACCGAGCGGGATTGCGGGACGCTGCAGGGCATTACCAAGAGCACGGTTACCAGGGGCGAGCAGGTTGATGTGCCTTTGACGCAGCTTATCATCGGCAGGACCGCAAGGGACAACATTCGCAACCCGATTACCGATGAGATGATTGTCCGGGAAAACGAGGTTATAACGCCTGATGCGGCCGTGAAGATTGAGGCGCTTGGGCTTGATGCAATCAGGGTAAGAAGTCCGCTGACGTGCGATAGCCCGTTCGGCATGTGTGCGAAGTGTTACGGCTGGGATATGAGCACCGGGCAGCTTGTTGAAGAAGGCCTGCCCGTTGGGATTATAGCCGCTCAGTCGATTGGCGAGCCGGGCACACAGTTGACACTGCGTACGTTCCACACCGGCGGTATCGCTTCTCGCGCCATTCTGGAGCGTGAGCAGAAAGCGACTCAGTCGGGCAAGATTAGCTATCGAGATATAAACGCGGTATCGTTCGTTGCCGAGGATGGCACTTCGAGGGCGGTTGTCCTGAAGCGCAACGGAGAAATTGCTATTTTGGATGACAAGGACCGCGAGCTTGACAAGTTCAAGGTTCCATACGGAGCGATTGTCAAAGTCAAAGACGGCGAAGATGTTAAGAGCGGAGCGATGTTGTTCGAGTGGGACCCGCACCGTACGCCGATATTGGCAGAGATTTCCGGTTTGATTCGTTTTGTGGATGTTATCGACGGCGAGACGATTCGCTTTGAAGAAGAGCGCAAGGGGCAAATGGGCAAGCCCGTTGTAATCGAGCACAAGGGCGACAAACACCCGCAGATTATGATAGAGGATGCCGATGGCAAGATTCTCGACGTGCACTATTTGCCTGCCGGCGCCAGAATAGAAGTTACGGAAGGTCAACATGTCCAGGCGGGCCAGTTGCTTGCTCATCAGCCGAGGGCCACGGGCGGAACGCAGGACATCACGGGCGGATTGCCGCGTGTGACGGAAGTATTTGAGGCACGCAAGCCCAAAGACCCTGCGGCCATAGCGGAAATCAGCGGACGCGTTGAGCTAAAGAGCGACAAGCGCAAGGGCAAAATGACGATTATTGTTCGTTCCGAGTCCGGAATGGAAAAAGAGCACCACGTGCCGCGTGACAGACATCTGAATGTTCACACCGGCGATTTAGTGGAAGCGGGCGATACGCTGACGGATGGGCCGTTGGTGCCGCACGATATTCTGCGGATTAAGGGCGAAGAAGCACTGCAGAGATACCTGATAGGCGAGATTCAGAACGTATATCGCTCGCAGAACGTGACAATCAACGACAAGCACATCGAAATAATTTGTTCCCAGATGATGCGCAAGATTGAGATTGATTCGGTAGGCGACAGTGAGTTTTTGCCCGGCGAAGTGGTTGACAAGTTTGGGTTCCGCGGGGAAAACACGCGGCTGAACGACAGCATCAAGATATCCAGTGTCGGGGAGGCGACCGAGCTTAAAGAAGGCCAGGTTATCGATAAGGCGAAGCTGGCGACCATCAACGAGAAGGTGGAGACAATCGGCGGTGAGCCGGCGAAAGGCAAAAAACCGAGGATGGCAACCGCCAAGACGCTGCTTTTGGGTATTACCAAGGCGTCGCTGCGTTCGGACAGCTTTATAGCTGCGGCCAGTTTCCAGCAGACGACAAAGATATTGACTGAAGCGGCGTTAGGTGGTAGCATAGATAAGCTCTGCGGTTTGAAGGAAAACGTTATACTTGGGCATTTGATACCTGCGGGCACGGCATTCAAGCCGTATCTGGAATTGAAGGTCAAGCACCTTGCCGAGGCGCCGTTGCCCAAGGAATTCAAAGAGGTCAGTGAAATTGAAGATGCCAAGGCGGCTGAGTCGCGTAAGGACGCGGCTGTCAAGGAAGCCTTGGGCATTAAGTAGTTTTTATAGATGTTGGAGTGATAGAGTTATGGCGACAATGAACCAGTTGGTAAGAAATCCGAGAGCCAAATCAAAGGGCCAGAAAAGACGGTCAGACATAAGCGGTTCGCCCCAGAAACGAGGGGTATGCCTGATTGTCCGGACGATGACGCCCAAGAAACCCAATTCGGCTTTGCGGAAGGTTGCGCGTGTTCGGCTGACCGATGGCAAAGAAGTGACGGCTTATATACCGGGAATTGACCATAACCTGCAGGAACACAGCACGGTAATGATACGAGGCGGAAGAGTGCGGGATTTGCCGGGCGTTCGTTACCATATTATTCGCGGGGTGCTGGATTGTGCCGGCGTCGCCAACCGCAGGCAGGGCAGAAGCAAATACGGCGCTAAGAAAGGCAAATAATTTACTGTTACGATTTGAGTAAGAGGCAGCGAGGAATACAAGAATGGCAAAAAAAGCAACGGCATCAAAAGAGCAGTTGAAACCCGACGGCAAATACAACAACAAGCTGGCGGGTAAATTTATCAACTGTCTGATGTGGGCAGGTAAAAAGAGCGTCGCGCAGCGGATATTTTACGATGCGATGGACATCATAACCGAGAAGGAAAAAGCCGCGCCGGCGATTGATATTTTTGAAGCCGCCGTAAATAACGTCAAGCCGGCGATTGAAGTTCGCAGCAAGCGAGTTGGTGGCGCAAGTTACCAGGTTCCGATGCAGGTAAGCTCGAGGCGTCAGCAGTCGCTTGCGATACGATGGATACTCGACGCTTCCAGGGGAGCCAAGGGCAAACCAATGTGCGTACGGCTGGCGGCGGAACTGCTTGAGGCCTACAACAAAAAAGGCGGCGCAATGATGATGAGGGAGAACGTGCACAAGATGGCGGACGCCAACAAGGCGTTTGCTCATTTCGCGTGGTAGCAAG
>PLLM01000070.1 GCA_003141275.1 Phycisphaerales bacterium | reverse complement strand
AGAGTCGATACCTTGAATTTGTCCAACTGCTGTTTTTCCGACTGACTGATGGCCAGGGCAATCCCGGCAAGACCGAGAAGAACCGTGATACAGCAATACCTGATAAGTGTTTTTCTCATCGTTTTGTTCCTCCTAGAATTTTTCGGACGAAATTTATAAGTGTCTGTTGCTCAAAATAATTTTCCGGCAGATGCATGTAAACGGTTGTCTCGTCGGCGACGGTGTATCTTGTCGTGACGTTCTTAAACAGCCGTTTCGCGTGTTTAGCGGCGTCTGCCGCAAAGGAGAATACCAGATTGCCGCCGTGTGCCACAATACTGTTTATGTCCAGCTTGTCCGCGGCGATGCGAAGCTCGGCGATGCTCAAAAGTGATTTTGTCTCCTCGCCCGGCGGGCCATAAACGTCCGCAAGCTCGGTTTCGAGATGACTCAATTCTTCTGCGGTTTTCGCCACGGCTATTCTGCGATACACGTCCAGCCGGATTCTGTCGGCCGGGATATAATTTTTGGGGATATATGCCGCGAATCCCAAATCGACGTTGGCGGTTGGTGTTGTCTCCGCCGGTTCATTTTTCATTTGCCTCACGGCGTTGGCCAATAACTCGCAATACATCTGATAACCCACCATTTGAATATGCCCTGACTGCTCTGCGCCGAGTATATTTCCCGCGCCGCGAATCTCCAAATCACGTAGCGCAATTCTGAAGCCGGCGCCTAAATGCGAGTATTCCTCGATTGCTTTGAGCCGTTTTGATGCGATTGGCGTAATAGGTCGTGATGCCGGAAGAAGCATATAAGCGTATGCTCTGTGCTTGTATCTGCCCACCCGGCCGCGCAACTGATGCAGTTCCGCTAAGCCGAACCGGTCCGCGTCGTTGATAATCATCGTATTGGCGTTGGGGATATCCAGTCCCGATTCGATAATCGTCGTGCAGACCAGCACGTCGGTCTGCCCCAGCACAAACGCAATCATCGCCTTTTCCAGCTCGTGCGAGGTCATCTGCCCGTGGGCAATCGCGACTTTGGCGTCGGGAACAAGTTTCTGAATCTCCCAGCATTTCTTTTCGATTGACTTGACGCGGTTATGAACGAAGAACACCTGTCCCTGCCTGTTCAATTCGCGGATGATGGTCTTGCGTATCAATTCATCGTTATAGGTTGTAACGCTCGTTACGATGCTCCGCCGGTCGAGCGGCGCGGTCGCAAGTGAACTTATGTCCCTAAGTCCCAGCATCGCCATATGCAGCGTGCGCGGAATCGGCGTCGCCGTCATCGTCAGGATATCAACGTTTACGCGGAGCTTTTTGAGTTTCTCCTTGTGCTCGACGCCGAATCGCTGCTCTTCGTCGATTATGACCAGCCCCAAATCCTTGAACTTAACGTCCCCGCTCAACAGCCGATGTGTCCCAATCAAAATATCGACCTTGCCCGCTTTTGTGCGGGAAATAATGTCCTTTGCCTGCGAGGTCGTTTTGAACCGGTTGAGTGATTCGATTACTACAGGGAAATCCGCGAAGCGTTCCGTAAACGTCCGGGCGTGCTGAATACTCAGCACCGTCGTGGGGACAAGCGCCGCGACCTGCTTGCCGTTCTCGACGGCCTTGAATGCCGCCCTCATCGCAAGCTCTGTTTTGCCGTATCCGACGTCCCCGCAGAGCAGCCGGTCCATCGCCGCGGGCTGCATCATATCCTGCTTAATCTGCGCCGCGTTTGTTGTCTGGTCCGGCGTCTCCTGGTATGGGAACGACGCCTCAAACTCGTTTTGCCATTTCGAATCTGCCGGGAACGCGAACCCGCCAATCGCCTGGCGTTTCGCCTGAAGCTCCAGCAATTCAACCGCAAGGTCCTTGACCGATTGCGCGACTTTTTCTTTCTGGTTTTGCCACCGCTTCGACCCGACTTTCGATAATTTTGGCCGCTTCGGGCTTGTGCCGATGTATTTCTGCACCAGCCCTATATTATTCACCGAGACCTGCACCTTGACGCCGTCATCGTATTCGATTGTGAGGTATTCGTTTTGGCCAGCCTGCAGTGAGCTTGTCGAATCTGCTTTTTCCCGAATTGTTTCGATGCCTAAAAATTTCCCCACGCCGTAAGAGCTGTGCACGACGTAGTCGCCTTGTTGCAAATCCTCCAGCGTATCAATTGGCGTCGTCGCACGCATCGGCCTCTGTCTTCGCCTAAGCGCGAATTGCCCGAACAACTCGTGGTGGCTGAGAATCGTCGTGTTCAGCGACGGCATCGCGAAACCCTGATGAATGAATCCCTTAAGCAATTTGAATCTCGGAGGAATATCGCCGTGTTCCGCCGGAAGGCGTCCCTCACGGGACTGCCTGATTATTTCGCTCACACGGTCAATCTCCGCCTGGGCCTCGCAATAAAGCAAAACCTCCTGCTCTTTTGCCAACGCAACCAGTTCTGCCAGTGCCTCCTTGTGCCCCGCCCAAAGCGATGCCGCTTTGTGTTGATACTGCTGAACGCTCCTTATATCTAATTTGATAAATTCGTCCGGGTTTTCGGTCGCGAATCGGGAAATGTGAAGTTGCGTGAATCGTTCGAGCGATTTATGAATATCGGGCCAGTTGTAAAGTCGTTCTTTCTGCTCCGCTCGTTCTAAATAAACTTTTGCCACTTCCTGGCAGTCCGCCTGCTCATCTAAAATCACAATCGTATCAGCGGGCAGGATATTCAGGAAAAGCTCCCGCTGTTCCTGCTTGTCCCCACATGTCGCCGATATGATACTGACCGCCAATAACTGATGCGTCGATACCTGCGAATCCAAATCAATTGTCCGGATACTCTCGATTGTGTCGCCAAAAAATTCCACGCGCAGCGCCTGTGTCTGGCCGGCCTCGGCCGCAAACGCCATCAGCGGCGCGTAAATATCCACGATTCCGCCTCGTCTGGCGAATTGCCCCGGCAGGTCAACCTTGTCCGTCCGCTCGAATCCATTATCAATCAGCCACGCGCTTACCTCTTCGGGTGTTGTCTGCTTTCCGGTTTGAAGCGACAGCGAACCGCTCTCGATAGCCGACAGTTTTGGTATGGGCTGACAAATCGCCTGCATCGACGCTGCGATGATATTAGCCCCCAACTTTATGTTGGGGGTTGCTTTACTTGACGCAGTACGCAACACGACTTTCAATCGGTCTGCCCGAATCTCATCGGTCGCGTCCGCTATTTCCTCCTCGCCTTCCCACGCGGGCAATAGCTGAACATCGTCAGCTCCGAACGTCTGCAAATCATCAACCGCGTTGTCCGCATCATCTATATGCGGACAAGCGTAAATAATCGGCCGGGATAGATGTTTTGACAGATGTGCCGCCAAAAGGCGCGCAAAAGACCCCCACGTCCCAGCGACTTTTACCACCCCCCCGGCAGCAGTCAGTCGTGAGGTCAGTTCGCTAATCAACTTGTCGTTACCAAGCTCCATAAATCCTAAATCATACGCAGAGCTTCCAGCCATTCTACGATTGTTTGCTCCGTTAAGCCAGCCCCCGGTGTAGATATGGAATCATTGCAGATTTTTTAGTGTGCAAACGATATTCTATTATGGTAGAAAGACCGCCTTTTGTATTGGCCTGTTATTATTTGGTGAAGCAATATGTGGTTATATCTTAGCGCTCTTTCGGCTGTCTTCATAGGGCTGTATGATGTATGCAGAAAAAGAGCAATCAACAATAATGCCGTAATACCGCTGTTGTTCTTCGCGGTATTGGTGGAAGCGGTGATGCTTTCACCCATTATCGTGCTTTCTTCGGTTTCGCCTCACTTTTTGACGCCGCTGGGGATATTTATTCCGCATTTCGGCCTGCTGGCCCATTTCTGCTGCTTCATAAAGGCTCTTATCGTCGTTTCGCTCTGGCTGCTGGGCTATTTTTCCGTCAAGCACCTGCCCATTTCAATATATGCCCCTATCGGCGCTTCAGGCCCCGCCTGGACGCTGCTTGGCGCTATGCTGGTCTTCGGTGAACGCCTCACCCCGTTTCAATGGGCCGCCTTTGGCGTGCTCTTTGTCTCCTACTATATCTTTTCTCTCGTCGGCAGCCGCGAAGGCATCATTTTTCATACTAATAAATGGGTTATCCTTCTTTTCCTCTCGGTTCTTATCGGTGCCGGCAGCGCCCTTTACGACAAGTATCTTGTTCACACCCTCGGCTTTTCCGCCGTAGGCGTCCAGGTTTGGTTTATGATGTATTCGGTTCCCGTTATGACCTTTGTCCTGTTCGCTTTCTGGTGGCCGGTCCGCGCGAAGCATACTCCATTCAAATGGCGCTGGGGTATCCTCCTCATCGGGGCTTTGCTGGCTGTTGCTGATATTGCTTACTTCAAAGCGCTTGGTTATGAGGGGGCGATGATTTCGCTTGTAACTGCCGTCCGAAGCGGAAGCGTCGTGATTTCCTTCCTCGGCGGCGCATTCGTTTTCGGCGAAGTCCAGATCCGCCACAAAGCCGTCGCACTCGTCGGCGTCATCATCGGCGTCCTTATGCTGCTACTCTCACACTAAATTCGCCCAATCGCATCCAAATTCTTCTGTTGCCTTGCCTGTCATAGAGCAAATCATATAATCGATTGAGTAGGATTTAACCGATATTATCATACATATGAGTTGTCAGTGGTCATTTGCCATCGGTTACAAGGGAGATTTGATTCTTTGCTAAATTGGCCACTATTTCCAGAGCGTATAAGGGAATATCTATAAATGAAAAATAATATATCAGAGATGGAGCAAGCATGGAGTCAATCCAGCAATGCGCAAATCGCAAAAGCAGCAACTAAGGACAGAACCGAATATTCACCTGAGGCACGACCTATAATTGAATCTGAAGCAAAACGAAGGGGTATTTGGGACTGGATTCTTTATCTTAGGGGTGAAAAACAAAATACTCCAAACACAGATCTAAATCAAATTACCTTGCCGCAGTATATTTGTGAGATGTGCAAGGAAAATTCACTAAATCTTGAAATAGGAAGGTGCAGAAGTTGTCTTTTTCCTCCAGAGTATTTCCCTTATTGCCCAAACTGTGATGCGTTCCCACCTAGAGTGCTTAATGAAACATGTTCTAAGTGTGGGGCTAAATTGGTTTCGCAAAAAGCCGTCACTCGATCTCTGAGGTTAGCAAACGATATTCTGGATGGGATATTTTTTATTGTTTTACTGTCCATCATAATGTTTCTGTTGAAATTGCCGCCCATTTTAGGGGTGTTTTTGTTGTTTATTTACTATTTTGTTTTTGAATCGCTTTGGCAGAGAACACCGGCTAAGTTTATTACAGGAACGAAAGTCGTCAATGCCGACGGTTCAAAGCCGTCAATTGCCAAAATTGCCAAGCGGACGGCGATAAGATTTATTCCTTTTGAAGGTTTATCATATCTGGGCGACAAAGCTTGTGGATGGCATGACAGATGGTCGCAAACTTTCGTGATAAGAGCTAAAAGATTTCCGACCAAGTGAATTCCCCCATTGTTCACCATTATCTGTGATGCGACAGAAAATTCTTTGTGAAATCCACGATAAAAAAACAAAAACAGCGTTAATCTTTGTTGAATTTCTCTGTGTGCTTGTATGTTGA
>PLLM01000045.1 GCA_003141275.1 Phycisphaerales bacterium | reverse complement strand
GGCCAGAACGTCCGGCTCGCCGCACGTCTCACCGGCTGGGACATCGATATCCTCACGCCAGACGAATACAATCAGGGCATTGAACGCCTCACGAAATGCGTTAAGAGCATCGAAGGCGCCGATGAAACCCTCGTCGATAAACTGATAGCGCTGGGCATAATATCCATTCTCGACCTGGATGACGTCGGCGCAGAGCCGCTGGTAACAGAACTGAGTATCAAACCAGAACTCGCGCAGCGACTCATCACGGCGGCTGTCGAAGAAGCCAAAAATATGGCGGCTGACGCCAAACAAAAACAAGCCGATGAATTATTATTGAAGGAACAGTCACAACCAAAGCAAACAGAAGAATTGCTGCAGGAACAATCACAACCAAAACAAGCCGATGGATTGATGCAGGAACAACCACAACCAAAACAGG
The DNA here is from genome assembly GCA_003141275.1 of Phycisphaerales bacterium. Classification (GTDB taxonomy): domain Bacteria; phylum Planctomycetota; class Phycisphaerae; order Sedimentisphaerales; family Anaerobacaceae; genus Fen-1362. The sequence goes on along the minus strand of PLLM01000045.1, from coordinate 24,854 downwards.
CCGAAGAATTGATACAGGAACAACCACAACCAAAACAAGCCGAAGGATTGATACAGGAACAATCGCAACCAAACCAGCCGGCGGACAGCACAAACCAAACCTGATATAGTGGAGTGCATTAGCAGTGGCCATAACAAGGGTATATTTGTTGGCTCGCGAACTCGGAGTATCCAGCACCGCCATAATGAAAAAGTGCCAGGATGAGGGACTGGATATTAAAAATCACATGGCCACTATATCAGCGGGACTGGCGGCCACAATAAAGGAATGGTTCAGCGAGGGAGACAATACCACCGCTGTCGAAACCACCGATAAAGTTGACCTCGAAAAAGTCCGTGTAAAGAAATCAAGAAGCAAAAAATCGGCCGAAGCGGCGCCTCCCCCTGCCGAAACACCGCAGGAGACGCCTGCTGCTACCCAGATTCAGGAAACTCCGCCAATCGCGACGCCGGTTGTGGAGACACCGGCCGAGCCAATACCCGTCGTCGAAGAACCCGCCCCGCCACAGCTGCAGCGTGCCATCGCCAGAGTTTCACCGCCAAAACCGGAACTAATCATCCCGGCAGGCCCAATGCTCGGAAAACCTGAGCCGGCCAAACTCACAGGCCCGCGGGTCGTACGTATCGAAAAGCCGGAACCAACGGCACCCCTGCGACGACCAAGACCAAAGCCAAGACATGATATGCCCGTAACCTCCCCGTTGATGGCTTCCAGGGTGACGCCCTCCAACAGGGATAGGGATGTCGCTGCTGTCAAAGACAAAGATGAACAACTGGCCGCGAAAAAAACAAAGGAACGAACACACGGACGCAGACGAACGGAATATGAAACTGAAACCGTCAAGAAAACCAAGCTGATAACCCAGCGACGAGAGCGGGACCTGGAGGAAAGACGCGCTCGACTGGATGCTGCCAGCAGCGAAGGACTCCGACTCAGACCCCTGCGAAAAATCACCGCAAGAACGCGACAGGAGATTGCGGCAGCCATTGTCAAACCCACCTCCGCCATGATTACCGAACCCATAACCGTCAAAGGCCTCGCCACGGCGCTGGCCGTCAAGGTCTCTGACATTATAGCCCGGCTGATGAAGCAAAATTTAATTGCCACGGCAAATCAAACCATTAGCACAGAGGTCGCAGAGCTTGTCTCGCTGGAACTCGGCACCGAACTGCACGTCGAACACAAGGCCTCGCTCGAAGACCAGATAAAAGCGGAATTCGAAAACAGACCCCGTCCTAATCTCAAAAAACGTCCCGTCGTCGCCACTATGCTCGGGCACGTCGACCACGGCAAAACGAGCTTGCTGGACAAAATACGCTCCACCAACGTCACCGCCGGCGAAGCAGGCGGAATCACCCAGCACATCGGCGCATACCAGGTAAACGTCGGTAAGGGCAAGGTAACATTCCTTGACACACCGGGACACGAGGCGTTTACGGCTATGAGGGCAAGAGGCGCAAATATGACCGACGTGGTCGTGCTCGTCGTTGCCGCGGGAGACGGCGTTATGCCACAGACAATCGAAGCCATACACCACGCCAAGGCGGCAAATGTCCCCGTCATCGTCGCGCTAAATAAAATCGACCTGCCGGGCTGCGACATCAACCGCGTTTACGCACAACTCGCCGAACACGAGTTGGCGCCCGTCGAATGGAGCGGGACAACGGAAGTCGTCAAAACAAGCGCCACTACAGGCCAGGGCGTCGCCGACCTCCTCGAACATCTCGACTACGTAGCCGAACTGCTCGAACTCAAAGCCGACGATACCATACCCGCCACCGGCTGGGTCGTCGAAGCGCATCTCTCGCAAACGCGCGGCCCCGTCGCAACACTGCTAATCAAAGAAGGGGTTATGAACAAGGGAGACGTAATTCTCGCCGGCTGCGGCTACGGCAGAGTAAAAACTATCAAGGACGGCTTCGGCAAAAGCGTCAAGTCCGCAACAAGCTCAACACCCGTGGAGATTGCGGGGTTGCAGTTCGTCCCCAACGCCGGGGATAAATTCTACGTTCTCAACGACATCAACAAAGCCAAAGCCGCCGCAGAAGAAAATCAAATGCTCCAGAGAGAAGGTTCTCTCGCCAGGAAAACCCAGATTACCCTCGATAACCTCTTTAGCCAGATTAAAGCCGGCAACGTCAAAGAGCTTAACCTAATCCTCCGCGCCGATGTCCAGGGATCGGTGGACGTCCTGATGAAATATCTCTCGGAATTGAGCACCGCCGAAGTCAAACTTAAAATTTTGCACGCCGGCACCGGCGGCATCACCGAAGGCGACATAGTCCTTGCCGAGGCGTCCAACGCCATCGTCATCGCCTTTAACGTCGTGGCCGACGAGCACGTCTCCAAATTGGCTGAGAAAAAAGGCGTCGATATAAGATTCTACAACATTATATATCGCATAACCGAAGACCTCCAAAAATCAATGGTCGGCCTGCTCGAACCGGAAGAACAGGAAAGAACCCTCGGCAGAGCCATGGTCAGGACCACCTTCAAGGTCTCAAAAGTCGGCACAATCGCCGGCTGCTTCGTCAACGACGGCGTCATCAGAAAGAACGCCAGAGTTCGCCTGATACGCGACAATATCGTCATCCGCGACAATATGACCATCGAATCGCTCAAGCACTTCAAAAACGACGCCAGCGAAGTCAAGGCCGGCCTCGAATGCGGCGTGAAAATCGCCAGGTTCGACGATGTGAAAACCGACGACGTATTTGAACTTTACGAAATCCTCAAGGTGGCGAGAACCCTTTAGCAGGCCTCGCTCTTAATTATGCCCACGAGAAGACAGGAGAAAATAGCGCGTGTCGTCAAAGAAGCGGTTAGTGACGCCATAGCAAATCACCTAAGCGACCCGCGAATAGAATCGTTCGTCAGCGTCACAAAGGTCGATGTGTCCGCGGATATGCGAATCGCCGACGTCTATCTCAGCACGTTCGGCGGCACCGAAACCGCCCAGAAAAAAACCTTCGCCGCAATTCTCCACGCCAAAAGTCGAATCCAGGGAATCCTTGCGGAACATAGCCAAAGCAGGTTCTGTCCAGTTATCAATCTCCACAAGGACGAAAATTTCAAAAAAACACTCGAAACTATGAAGCTGATTGACGACCTGGCTAATGAATTCAAAGACGAAGATTCCATTGACCAGGAGCACGACTGATTGTTATATTTAGTGGCACGGCCATTTTCACGGGACGCCTATGAAAGACAGTAAAGAATACTCAAAAAAAATCCAGAAACTATATCGCTCACTAAAGCAAAAACCGGGTAAGCACTCCCCCGTCGCGTTCGATGAGCCGGTTGACGCCCTCGTCTTTGCAATCGTAAGCGAAAACCTCACGGAATCGCAGGCGCAGGCCGCGATGAAAAAACTCAAGGACTACTTTGTTGACTGGAATGATTTGCGTGTGGCCAGTGTCGATGAAATAGCCGAAGTCCTCGGCCCGGATGTCGAGCCGGCACGAAGCATCGCCGCCACGCTGGTCGGCACGCTTAACGCCGTATTCGACAAACACAATATGCTCGGCTTGCAGTCCCTCCGCAAATTAGGTAAACGGCCCGCAAAACTGCTTCTCGAAAAGCTCGGCGGCGCAACTCCATTCGTCGTCGATTACTGTATGCTCACTTCCATGCAGGGGCACGCCATACCGCTTACCCCCAAAATGATTGAATACCTCAAGACCAGCCAGCTTATTAACGCCGAAGCCGGCTATGAGGAAATAGAAGGTTTCCTCGCCCGGCTGATATCAATCAAAAACGCCTATGAATTTTATTCGCTCCTCAGGCACGAAAGCGAATCACCGAAAAAGCAGCCCAAAAAAACAAAAAAGAAAACATAAAAGAATCAGCAAATAACACGACTTTTCGAAAGAATATAAAATGTCACAGGAAGTTTTAAAATTAGGTATCCCAGCCGGAAGCTTGCAAAAGGCGACCATTGAGCTTTTCGCAAAAGCCGGCTTCAACATAACCGAATCCGACAGAAGCTATCTGCCGAGTATCGACGACGACCAGATACGGCCGACAATGCTCCGCGCTCAGGAAATGAGCCGGTACGTCGCCGATGGCGTCCTCGACGCAGGCCTGACCGGCTTCGACTGGATAATGGAAAACGCCTCCGACGTAATCGAGGTCTGCGAACTCGGCTACAGCAAGGCGACAAGCAAACCCACAAGATGGGTGCTCGCCGTCCCGGAAGAATCGAAAGTCCAAAAGGTACAGGACCTCAAAGGCGGCATCATCGCCACCGAATTAGTCAACGTAACTAAAAAATTCTTCGCCGACAAAAACATAGACGTCAAAATCGAATTTAGCTGGGGCGCAACCGAAGTCAAAGCCCGCCTCGTCGATGCGATTGTCGAGCTTACTGAAACAGGAAATTCGCTCGTCGCCAACAATCTGCGAATAATCGATACCGTTATCACTTCCACAACTCGCTTTATCGCCAACAAGCAGGCATGGCAAAACAAATTCAAAAAGGAAAAAATCGAAAACATCGCCATCCTGCTCAACGCCGCCATCAACGCGCGCAACATGGTCGGCCTCAAAATGAATATCGAAAAAAACAATCTCGACAAGATACTCAAGGTCCTGCCCGCGGAAAAAAGCCCCACTATCTCGTCCCTGGCAGACCCCAATTATATCGCCATTGAAGTGATTATCGACGCCAAAATCGAACGCTCCCTCGTCCCCGCTCTCAAACGCGCCGGCGCCTCAGGAATTATTACTTATCCGCTCAATAAAGTGATTCATTGAGAAGTCAACGCCGGTATCAGCGAATTTGAATACCGGCCTGCATATTAAATCTCTCGGCAAATCGCGACTATAAGGAAACTGCTTAGACGTGGATTCATAATTGCTTAACACCGGTCAGAATCACCCCTGCCGGCTCATCGACCGAAACACGCGATGCAAAATACGTTGCTGTGCGGGGCTACTTCGTTACCCTGCTGAGGTATGAGCCGTCTTCGGTGTTGATGCGCACCATATCGCCGACTTCTACAAAAGGCGGAACTCGTGTCTTCAAACCCGTCTCCAGCTCCGCGTCCTTCATCTGGTTGGTTGCCGTCGCGCCCCTTGGCTGGGGCGTCGTTTCCGTAACAGCTAATTCCACCGTCTTGGGAATTTCGATACTGACCACGTTGCCGCTATTAAGCATCGCCGTCAGAATCGTATTGGGCTTGAAAAACTTTATCAGGTCGCCGATTATCTCGTTGGGAACCGTTATCTGGTCAAACGTCTTTGAGTCCATCAGGACGTGGCCGCTGCTGTCGGAGTAAATGTACTCCATCTCTCGCTTATCCAAAAAGGCCTGCTCAATTTCCTCCGTGGCGCGTAAACGATTCTCAATAATGGAGCCGTCGGAAATCCTCTTGAGTTTGGCCTGAACGAACGCCCGCAGGTTACCGGGCGTCACGTGAGCAAACTTGGTGCAGATATACAACTCACCTTGCATCTTAATGGCCATACCAGGCCGCATTTCACTTGCCTTCACAATATTCTCCTAATCTGTAATTTCATTAAATAATCAACAGATAGGTTATTTTAGCGGAAAGACCGCTTCCTGGTCAAGTGTAATCGAGATGAATCTGGGATAGTGCTGCGACTGATATTATAGATTGGTTTCGGCTCGAGCGTCTGCCTGACGTTAGTGAGAGGCTGCAGATCTTTATATTCCCTGATTGCCATAGAAAGCTGAAAGCCTAACATTCTGGCTTTCCGCATCTATTTTGCGAATTTGACAGCCCGTTGAATCGCGGCCACCACTTCGGATTCATCCGGAATACTCCAAGAATCGCTGGCAAAAGGATTTGTCAGAGTCTGCGGGTCGGATTTGGTGATCTCTGCTTTAGCGACAATACAGCACTGCGCCAAGTCGACAAAAGCGAGATTCCATGTCTTGGAATAAGCTGTTATTCCCGAATGGCTATAATTGCCTATGGCCTGCCTATCGCCTCGAGAAACGATTACAACCAATTTCACTTTTTCCTTCGTTACTGCGAGCCATTTTTCGGGGCAGGCGTAATGGTACTTGCTCTTTGAGTATGACTCGTGGCCTTCTGACGGAATCCAATCACCGCCAGTGTCAACAGAATAGACAACCAGAGAATGCTGGGGATATGCCGCCAGAAGCTTGTTTAAACATTCATTCTTACACTCCAAGGCAGCAGAGATCACCTCTTTGAATTTGGGAGCATCATTAATCGCCTTGGTTCTTCCGGCTTGGAGAAAATGATGCCCTATGAGCCAAAAGCAAAAAAATACACCGAAAACGGTAAGGGCTATCGTCGGTCCTTGGACAAACTCCGACTTCCAAGCGTTCCTCAGAAGGGATATGAGCCGCTCTCGGTACATGATGTTCCTCTGTTTTTTAACTACATTTTTCAAATGACTTCGCGTGACACCGCCGAGACCCACGAACCAGCTCCGCCACCGGTAATGACTTCGCGTGACACCGCCGAGACCCACGAACCAGCTCCGCCACCGGTGTTGACGCATGCATACCAATTACCATCCAACCGAACGTCAGCGGTTCACATCTACAACCCAAAATCTGGCTGAATAAAAATTACAGCAAGCGATCGGATTCTAACCAACGACGTCCAGCTTGGCAAGATAGTGTTTGTTATTTTTCGCAGCGAATCATCGATAATCAATCCGACTTCGCTAAAGCTACGCCGGACAGGTTATCGATTATCAATTTTTGCTTTGTGGATTAAGATATTTGAACTCGAAGAAAAACCCGTCGGGCCTGCTGATTCCATAACCCGCCGACAAGCCAAAATACTTTTTCACCGCGTCAAACTCAGGCAGCAAACTGAAATCCGCGAAATTCCACGCGTCAGGCCCCGCCAGAACAGCCGTCGCAGGCCCCATTCCCATAGAAGCCCGCCGTGATTTGGCGCTGTCTTTCAGCATCCACCACAACAATTCCCCAGACACCGAATTATCCTCAAAGCCGGCCAAGCCGACAACCGAAGGCACCGCTGCTTTGGCTATGTTAAACCATTTCGTCGAACTCACCGGCTCACTCTGGGCCCCGCCCAAAGTCCGTATCGCCCGCTCAACCGCCGGCTCCTGACCAAAAATCAGATGCGTATCCGTAATCGTAAAGGCCAAACGCTCCCCCTTAGGCGTCGCACGCGGAGCGCCCGCCTCCACCATCGGAACCGACCCGCCCAGAACAGGAATCCCCGCCGGCCCCATAAGATAAAGCGTGTACCCAAGTAATTCACGCGTCGGCTCAGGATTGTTCGGCGCCATCAGCCTTTTGTGAATAAGCGACAGCGACTTTTCCAGGGCCGCCCGATTATTAACCCCTATCGCTACATATATTTCCGTCGGCTCTTTACCGTTCGAAAACGGCTTGTTTACGCTTTGGGCAATAATAATCTCAGAACCAAGATATTCTATTATGTCAGGCCTGATGGATATCCCCGGTTCACTATCCGACCCAGTCCCCGGAATCGGCTGCTGCAGCATCAGCGCCGCCGNNAATACGCCCTTCCTCGTCCCCGTCGTTCTCAAAAACATCTTGCCGCGAACCGAACTCTCCGCGTCCGGCGCAACACCAAGAGAAAAACCAAGCCCCCCCACTCCGTCTAAGCCCAGATTGGCAATCTCATTCTGCGATTCGCCCGTCGTGTCTTCATCCGTCAGCCGCTTTATAATTCGTTTGAAATTCACATATATATCAACATCATGATAAGGCCCGACTGCACCCATCGTCGCGATATAATCCGTATCGCCCGCCAGCGACGAAGCCCCCGCACCCTTAATCTGCGAAACTACGAATTTTACCACCTCCGCGTCGCTTGACATTATCAGGCAATCACCGACAAAACAATAAACATCTTTTTCCAATGACGGCCCCGTTTTTGCCGCCGTATTATCATCGCTGTTTTTAACCGCCGGTTTCTCCGCCGCCTCCGTCGTCAACGTTACGATATTCACATCACGATAACTCTCAATCCCCCTGTGTGCGCCTTTTTCAACGGACCTGGCCGCCATCTTTTCGATAATGTCCCTGATTTTGCCGACGTTACGACCCCACTGACTTATCAGCGTCATCGACATTTCCTGCTGCCCTGCCGTCATTACAAACGCCAATCGGCCTTCGAGCATAACATTCGCGTCAAGTATACCTTTTACAAATGAGTCCTTGTCGCCCTCTATCTTTTCACGAACCTTCACGGTAAAGTTTTTCGCAAACGCCGACATTGCCGGGTCATCGTATAATTTATAAACCGAGCATTTCTCGAACTTCGTTCTGAATTGATTGAAGTCGCTTATATCCACAAGCAGCACTGTATCCGCTCCGACAAGTTCCGCCATCTTCGGCAAAGCCGCCCCCTTGGCGCCGACAACCATCACCGCCGCGAAAACAACACAAATCACAAATGCTGCTCTAATTTTCATCTGCGCCTTTCATCAATCAATCTTCGGCTTGCCCTTATTGTGCCTGCCGTCCGGCTGGATATATCTAAAGCCCGTGTTCGGATTGTCCTTGTCATACGCGAACGCGTCGCGGTTATCTATGAAGTGCTTCACGTAATTGACTGGTATCGCGAATCCCAGCCCTCCGAAGAATATGTAACCCATATTCGTAACGCCGATAACCTCGCCCGAAAGGTTAAACAAAGGCCCGCCCGAATTGCCCGGGTTAATCGCCGCGTCCGTCTGCAAATAAATCAGCCCCTCGAACGCCCTGTTCGTCGTGCTGATAACCCCGTTGGTCACAGTCCGCTCAAGACCAAGCGGATTACCGATTGCGAACACCTGCTCGCCCGCCCTTATCTCGCCTATATCGCCCAGATAAACGAACTTCACCTGTGTATCGCCCAAATCCTCGACCTTCAAAAGTGCGAGGTCAACGAAGGGATTAATCGCCTCAATCCGCACGCCTTTGAAAACCTTCTTGTCGAAGCCGTCTTTTGCCTTCTTATATACCGTCACCTCAATCTTTGTTTCCTTCTCGACGACGTGATAATTCGTTATAAGATACCCCTGCTCATTTATGAAAAATCCCGACCCCATCCCCGCCGGGCTGCTCACCTTGACCACTGCCTCGCCCACCTCCGCCACGCACTGCTCAATTGTTCTCTTCTGGAATTTACCCGTGTGATACAGCCGACCTGTCGCCGGCTCCACTTCTATATTATTCGTCTCCGCCGCCGGCTGCATCGACAAAGCATTCCCGTCTCCCCCCTTGTCGTAGTGATATTCGAGAACATCCTCCTTAGGCACCGCTATAACCGTAACGCCAACATCAACGTAAATCTGTTCGTGCCTCTCCGCTACAATATCCCCGACGAGCTTCTGCCCGCCCTTTAATACCACCACGTCGGCTTTCGCGAATCCCGCCAATAAAACAGCGTAAACAAACGTAAAAAAGATTGTCTTATCAAATCTCATATTTCACCCAGTTTCTTACAACGCTTTTATGCTGATGTTCTAAGCAATCTAAGAAGCGATTTCAAGAACAAACCGCTCAAAACAAAAAGGGCCAAGAACGATACGGTTCTCAGCCCTAATATGTTTTCGACTATGATAAACTACTTACAATCCGCTTTGATAAAGCGCCCAAATCTCCGTCGCCGACAAAACCCTGTTGTAAATTCGAAGGTCGTCGATACTGCCGTTCATAGCATTGACGAAGGACGGTGTACAATATTCCCAATAGCCGCCAATAATCAATGGTTGAGCGTCATTCATTATCGAAGTCACGGATAACATCTTTGTACTGTCCAATTCACCATCTATGTACAAGGAGGCCTGACCGCGGTTAAACGTTGCCGCTACATAGTGCCATTCGTTAAGTGAGACCGTACCGATACTGATAATCTGGTCAGAAGCGTCTCTCGTTTGGTGCACCAGCAAATGAGTGTTGGTGCCTACGTCAAAAGCATACGCCCTCGAATTTCCCGGCGAGCCATGACCGGTTTGGTCAGGACAAGCAGCATACTTGTAAATTCCTGCCCCACCTCTACTGTATAACCAGTATGCAATTGTAATTTCTTTAGACGGTGTCAGAGAATCATTGTCGGGGACCTGTACATAATCACCATTGCCATCACAGTCGAGTGCCCCCCCAACCTGGCCAGTCACCCACTGTGGATTTCCATGGAGTGTTCCATCATTGTGACCAACTGAATCATAAGCAACTGTTCCTGTCCCTTCATCAAACTTCCACCAGGCGACAAGGTTGGAATCCGTGACGCTGGTATTAGTCGTAAAGCTCCAGATATCGCCCTTTGTGGTAGTGGTGGCAGCTACCTCGTCGATTCGCCAGTAGAACTTAGTCCCCGGCGCAAGGCCATTCGTGTCATAATTATTAACATCCCAGTAATTGACATCCTGATTGCCCATATATATGTTGGCATCATAAATGTCAGCGTCATTGACATCGTTGAAATCCGTGCCGAAATAAATATCGTGCGAAAGTGCATCTTTCCCCGGCGTCCAGCTTAGAATCACGTTAGAGTCAACGCTGGTTTCCTTATCAGCTGGCTTCGGACTTGAGGCCTTTTTACTCAGGCCTTCCTGATAAAGCTGCCAAACCTCTTCTGCCGACAACGCCTGGTTGTATATCCGAACATCGTCCATGACACCCTGGAAAGGATACTTAGATTGAGCCCACCATATTCCAAACCTCAATGCCCCGCCTGGACAGAAATCAATGAAACCCGCAGGAACACTGCTGTTTGAGCCACTCAGCTCTCCATTAACATATATCTTAAAAACACTGCCATCCCATGTACTTGTAACCAAACACCATTGGCCAGCTGTTATACCGCGCGATGAATGTACTAGATTCCAGCCCTGACCGAGAGCACATAAACCGTTTCTCTTGATGCTCGACATTGGGCTTCCATCTGCTGGATACGTTCCAAGGTCATACTGCTCAGAGGTTCCATCGGAGTAATTGCACTTTCCAATTAACATCATACCATTTGACAGGATATCCGGCTGGATCCATGCTGACAGGGTTATATAACCCGGCGAGAGAATGGCGTTATCTGGAACCTCGACATAGTCGTCGACACCGTCAAATCTCAGACCTCCGCCCAACTTACCTTTCGTCCATGTCGGCCCGTTGATGAGATTCCCATCATTACTGCCTGCCGAATCATAGGCAACGGTCCCCGCCCCCTCGTCAAACTTCCAGTAAGCTACAGGCGAGGGCACCGTCGATTTAACGGCTCTCCAATTGCCGGCAAAAATACTGAAATCCACACCATCGACGGTGCTATCGTAATCCATATCAGCCCTGTTACACCACATCGGATAGCCACAATCATCTTTCAGCCAGTTAGCAACAAATATGGCCAAGTCGGCCAGGTCAACTACGTAATTCTTATCGAAATCACCCAGCGGCCAGCAAATGGGATATTCCCTGAAATTACTTTCTTCGAATTCCGGCGGCAGACCATGCCCCCTCGACAGTCCTGCAACACCCGCCGCATCGGGAAGCTTTAGCCATGTGACTCGAATAGACCCATCGCCAAAAAACATCTCTATTTGGAAGCTGGTTTTAGAGGTTTTATCGCCGTATACCGGAACATCGATATACGTTACCGCCACTCTGTCGGCTAACTGTTTTACAGAGATACTTTGCGAATTTGCGGGTGTCAGGTCCGTAAAGAATCCCGATATGCGAGGCAAGCTGAAGTGATTCACAAGAGAGCCCTCAAATCCATCATCGCCAGCGCCGAATGTAATATAGCCATTACTGCCGACGTAAAAGCGGTCATAGCTCTGGTCATAAAACCGGAATTGTTTTCCGTCGGTAAATAATATCTCGGCAAAATCATCGTCCCCGAGAGGCAAATATGTGCCGCCGCCGGGCTCAGTGTAAAACATATTTACATCATCACGGCAGGCCTCATAGCAGGCAATCGAGCCATTGGGGCGGAAGGTTATAGAAAGACCGGTCAAATCGGTACCTATGCTGAAGAGCTTGGTAAACAAATCAGGCGGTTTTACGGACAATTTTGCCGAACGAGTTTTAATGCTGCCGCTGTCGATGTTCTGGAAAACCAAATCCTGAGAATATACATTCGGATCCAGCGAGTTTGCATTGACATCTATATAAACATTTACATCCACAGAATCGCTCTGCCCAAGCACACCTGCCGACGGCGATATTGTTACCCAGCCCGCTGTCGGTAAAGTAGTCCAGTTTACAGGCATACTGCTGTTATTTGTCAGGGTATAGGTTTTAAATGCGGGAACGAATGGGCCGCCCTGAGAGCCGCTCGATTCGAAATCTCCGGCAGGAGATACCCGCAGCGCATCCGGATTTACAATCATCGTTACGGGCACAATAGCGGGGCTGCAAGGGTCATTCGACGCAATCATAATCTGGGCCCGATATGTCCATGGTGTCAAATCAATTGCGTCAAAAATCACGCTTAGCTCGGCTGACTGGCCCGGCCCAATGGTCCCATGATTCGGGTCAATTGTAATCCAGGGCACTGCCGTTTCACAAATTGCCTTATAAAGATTGAGCCGGCCTCCGGAAACGCATAAACCCGGCAATGTTGGGTCAACTGTCCTCAGAAGAATATCCTTAACCTCACTGTTGCTTAACGAAGGATTCATCGACCACAATAACGCACATGCTCCAGACACATGCGGCGTCGCCATCGATGTGCCGCTCAGATACTGATAACCACCGCCGGGCTGGCAGCTAAGTATATTGCTGCCTGGAGCGCCGATATCCACCGAAGTCAATCCATAGCACGAAAAACTTGACTTGTTGTCATAGTTGTCCGTGGCCATTACAGCTATGAGACTCGGAGAAGTGTAACTTGATGGATAAGTAGGATATGCATCATTGTCGCTACCGCTATTGCCCGCTGCTGCCACAAAAAGCATTCCAGCCGCCCCCGCCGCATCTATCGCATCTTTCAATCCCTGGCTGTAACCGCCTCCGCCCCACGAATTACTCGATAATTTCGCTCCCATCTGCCTGCTGTATTCCACCGCCCTTATCGCATCATCCGTCCAGCCACTGCCGCTGGAATCCAGAAACTTCAACGCCATTATTTTAACATTCCAGCACACCCCTGCCACGCCCACCGCGTTATTACCTAAAGCCCCTATTGTTCCCGAACAATGCGTGCCGTGAAAATGGTCGTCCCACGGGTCTCCGTCATTATTGACAAAATCATAACCATAAATATCATCCACATAACCATTGTGATCGTCGTCGACTCCCGGCGTCCCGTTCAGCTCCGCCTGATTGACCCACATATTTGCCGCTAAATCAGGATGAGTATAATCGACGCCGGTGTCGATGACTGCCACCACAACTTCTCTGCTGCCGGTCCCTATATCCCACGCCTCCGGCGCATCTATATCCGCATCTACTTTACCTCCCGATTGCCCCGTATTGTGCATCCCCCAAAGCTCGTTAAATCTCGGGTCGTTGGGAAACGTCGATAATGCCTGCACCTGGTAATTGGCATGTGCATATAAAACACCGCTGGTCTTTGAAAGGTTCTGTATCGCAGTTTCAACCGTCATTCCCTTAGGCAGCTTCACCACGCTCAGACCCGGCACAAGAGCAAATTCTTTTTTTATTGTAGCCCCGCTTATTGTGCTCATCACGTTAAGCTTCTCTGCAGAATTAAGCTGTATTCCTCCCGCCTTTGAAGCAAAACGCACTATTAACTCATCCGATTTATGCTGCACACTGCCCGGATTTGGGAAATTCCGGCTCTGGCTTCCGGACAAAACTAACCCTTCCCCTGAGAAATTTTCAATTCCCACGTCCCCCGCTGAGCCGCCGACAACTCGGGTTCTGACCGTGAAATTCAAACTGCCGGCCCCATTATTGCCTATTGTAAGGGTATATGTCGCATTACACCCCTCCACAACATTCACATCAAAGCTGTTAGGGTCAGCCCATATCCCTGCGCCCGCGGAAGAAACATACACTCCCAGCACCATCAGCAAAAAAATACGGATTATTATCGATTTCCCAAACATATTCCTCTCCTTTTTGAAATGTGCATAGCACTTTTAGCTGTTATAGTATTAAAAGCGGCAAGAGGTTTAATATAAACACCGCTCCTCCACATATAGACAACCGCGAAAAAAGCTCTTTTTCAAAGGACTCCTCACTAACCGGTTTCTCATGTTACCAGAAAACTATGGATTTAACAAATATAATTTCAACATTTTCCGCGATTTCTATAACCTCAATTATCAACAGAAAGCTATTAAACCAACCCCCTATTCCACTAAAGCCGGAGAATTTCGTTGCAAATCGCCGCTTGCTCGTTAACAATATAGAATCTTAAATCAAAAATCTGAAATCTAAGATGGTTTTCACGCTTCACAGATATATATTTCGCGAGGTTATAAAGGTTTTTATCCTCGCAACCGTGGCTCTGACGCTGATGATGAGCTTAGGCAGCATTCTGCGCCCGGTCCAGGAATTCGGCGTCGGCCCGGGGCAGGTCGTCCGCCTTATGATTTATTTCCTCCCTGTTACCCTCACCTTTGTTTTGCCTATGGCCGCACTGTTCGCAACCACTCTGGTTTACGGCCGGCTGGCCAATGACAACGAACTCGACGCTTGCAGGGCAAGCGGCATTTCCCTCCTATCGCTGGTTTACCCCGGCTTGATGCTGGCCATAATCGTCGCAACTGCCAACCTGCTGCTCAGCTTTTATGTTATGCCCGCCTTTATACACCAGGCGGAAAATTCCCTCAAAAACGACGCCAGGCAAATTCTTTTCAGAAATATCCAGCGAAAGGGGTACTACTCCCTGCCCCCTGACGATCGCTGCAGGATTTACGCCGACAACGCCGACATGCAAAATAATGTGCTCTCAGGCGTGGTAGCCGTCGATATGGCCGCCAACGGCTCAATCAAAAGAATCGTTACCGCAGAAACCGCGAAAGTCGTCTTCGACCCTCATCAAAATCAAAATATTAACGAGGTTCGTATTAACGCCCACAATACCTACCAGATAGCCCCCGGCGAAGACGCCGCCTTCTTCGCCGAACAACTCTCCCTCACCGCCGAATTCGGCGCTCTGCTCGGCGACAATATCCAGTTCAAAAAAATTGACCAAATGAAACAAATCCGCCGAAACCCCATGCTTTTCGAACCAGTCGCTCGACTTGCCCATCACCTCTATGCTATGTTCACCGCCGAGCTGCTCGCACAGCAGATTAACGACAACTTTTCCTCCCCCGCAAAAATACCCTTTAAGCTCTTCAATGACCGCCAGGTTGTCGAATTTTCCGCAAAAACCTGTACCATCAAAGATGAAGACCGGCTGATTCTCGCTGATGACATAACAATTACCGAACGACCCGTCAACGGCGATGCCCCGCCACGAACCATGCGATGCCAAAAGGCCTTTCTCAACATCGAAGGCGATGAGATGAACCCCACGCTTACTCTCGATATTCAAAACGCCAAATGGACCTCCCCCGACCCGCAAAATCCGCAGGCACAGGAAAATGTCCTCGCAAGACAAATCATCCGGGGACTTGTTATGCCCGCTGCCGTTACCGACAATTTCAAAACCGACGACATCCTTAACGAAATAAGCCCGAAAGCCATATCCGCCGCCCTGCACGACGGCCCCGACAAACGGCTGCTCGCTATGCAGGACCAGCTTCAGAAAAAAATAAAAAGAACACTTACCTCTATAGGTTCAGAATTGAACTCACGCCTGGTCTTCGGCATCGGATGCATAACACTTATTATGATTGGAATCGGCCTGGGAATCGTCCTCAAAGGCGGTCACCTGCTTACCGCCTTTGCCGCAAGCGCGGCCCCGGCCCTGGCCTTAATCTCCTGCATTATTATGGGCAAAAATATCGCCGAAAATCCGTCTTCCAAAATTATATTCGGCGTCCCGATGATGTGGGCAGGACTGATTATTCTCTCACTGCTTGGACTTGAATTATATCGGCGACTACTGCGTCACTAAACTTTGGGCAATCGAAATTATGAAGATATTAGACAAATATGTCGCAAAGAACTTTCTCATCGGCTACGCCATTGCCTTTGGCGTCCTTATCGGCATGCGCATAACCATCGACCTGTTCGCCAATCTCGACGAATTCACCGAGCACGCCAACCTCGATACCCTGTCTATAATCGCCAACATCATCACTTATTACTCGCTCCAGAGCACTTTGTATTTCCGTGACTTCGCCGGTATGATTACCGTCGTCGCCGCGGCATTCTCCCTCGGCAAAATGGTGCGATACAACGAGCTGATAGCTATGATGGCTTCGGGCGTCAGCTTAAAAAGAGTCATCACGCCAATTGTTATCCTCGCCGTCGCGTTCTCCGGCCTTCTCATAATCGACCAGGAAGTGATTATCCCCGCTCTCGGCGCAAAGCTTGTCCGTGGCTCAGATGCCGTCCCGGGAAAAGAATCCTACAAAGTATGGTTCATAACCGACGCCAGCGGCTCACTTATATCGGCCCAAAAGTTTGACGTGGCTTCCTCCACTTTTGATGACCTCATCGTCATAACTCGCTCTAAAAAACCCGACACCCTCCTTTGGGAACCAACAGGCATTATCGAGGCCCGCAGGGCAATCTACGATTCCAAAAGCCAGACATGGCTCCTCAGCGAGGGTTTTTTCACCCCCATCCCAAAACCCGGCTTACACCAGCCCGGCAGACAAAATGCCGCCGCCTCACGAACGTCTCTCCTGGCTTATCGAACCGACTTGACGCCAAACGATATCCCCATCAGGCGAAAAGCCGAGCACAAATCTCTCCTCAGCTCACTGCAATTATCTCAACTGGCCTCGCAGGGAACACAGCTCAAAGACCTCGCGAACCTCTACAGCCAGAAACATTTCAGAATCACCGACCCCATTATGAATCTTATTATGCTCCTCGTCTGCCTGCCTGTCCTTGTTTGCCGCGACCCAAAATCAATGAAATCCGCCATCGCCATCAGCTTCGCCATCACCGCCGCCTCGCTGGTCGTCGGCTTTGTATGCAGAATACTCGCCACCGAAGACGTCTTCGGCAGAATAGTCCCCGAACTCTGGGCGTGGCTCCCCGTATTTATCTTCGCCCCAATCGCATTTCTTGAAATCGACTCGATGAAAACCTGATTCAGGAAACCTGCCCTGCTTTCAATTTTTCACGAATCTCTTTATTTATTCTTGCGCTGCACCATTGTTTGCCGCACATTGAGCAGTAATCCGCGTTTATTTTGCCGTTTTCCTCTATTCCCTTGCACGCCTCCTCGTGCATCCTAACGGCCGTCTCCGGGTCCAGCGACTGCGACAGATGGCTATCCCAGTCGAGGTTCGCTCTGGCAATACTCAATCTCCTGTCCCTGTCTGCCGCGCCGGCAAGTCCCCTCGCCACGTCGCCCGAATGAGCGGCAATCCGCGCGGCAATAACGCCCATTCGCACGTCCTCAGCGTTAGGCAAACCCAAATGTTCCCTCGGCGTAACATAACACAAAAACGACGCCCCATAATACGCTGCCGCCGTCCCGCCTATCGCCGACGTAATATGGTCATACCCAGGCGCAATATCCGTAACCAAAGGCCCCAAAACATAAAACGGCGCATTATGGCAAATCTCCCGCTGAATCTTCATATTGTGCTCTATCTGGTTAAACGGCACATGCCCCGGCCCTTCCACCATAACCTGGCATCCCGCCTCAATCGCCCGCTGCGTCAATTCTCCCAGCGTCCTCAGCTCCGCAATTTGCGCCTCATCTGTCGCGTCTGCCAAACTCCCGGGCCGCAATCCGTCCCCCAGCGAAAAACAAACGTCATATTCACGCATCAATGCGCACAATTCATCGAACATCTCATAAAGCGGATTTTGCCTCCCGTGATAAAGCATCCACTCCGCTAATA
Source organism: Phycisphaerales bacterium (assembly GCA_003141275.1). GTDB lineage: Bacteria > Planctomycetota > Phycisphaerae > Sedimentisphaerales > Anaerobacaceae > Fen-1362. The sequence continues at coordinate 6,983 of PLLM01000045.1, read as the reverse complement.
ACGCCCCGCCCCTGCTCACTATTCCCATCACTCGCTTGGCCGTCAAAGGCAAATGTTCCCTCAGCACACCCGCATGAATCGTAAAAAAATCGACCCCCTGCTTTGCCTGCCTTTCAATCACATCAAGAATTATCTTTTCGCTAACCTCCTCAACCGTTCTGCCTGAAACCATCTGGTAAATTGGCACTGTCCCAAACGGCACAGGACACTGAACCAGCAATTCTTCCCTTATCGCGTCCAAATCACCTCCCGTGCTCAAATCCATTATCGCGTCCGCCCCCGCCGCTATCGCTACACGCATCTTCTCAATTTCTTCCCCAACAGTGCTGCGAACGCTGCTCACCCCGATATTGGCGTTGACCTTCGTCGTCAGCACGCGACCTATACCCGCCGGCTTCAGGTTCCTTTTCAAATGAATCACGTTTGCGGGTATCACTAACCGACCAGCCGCTATCTCATCACGCACTAAGCCCGCCTCGACCCCTTCGGCCTTCGCCACGTATTCAACCTCCGGACTTATCCGCCCGGCCCGCGCTATTTCAAATTGTGTCGCCATTTCAATTTCTCACCTAAAAACAAAAAAATCGCTTCCCTAAGGAAGCGATCTCAATCTCATACTAACATCTTCGACTGTCTTTAATCACTTCCCTACGCAGGCCTCGCCTCTTACGGCTGCCCTGTTCAGGTTCAAAGGGTTTACTCTCAGGCCTGCTATCCAACAGACCACCCCTAGTGAACAACTGCGTTATATCTCAACGTTCTCGGTTAATACCAAATCGTAATGATAATGCTCGGCTCTGTCTTTTTGCCGACAATATCGCCCGTAACCGTATTCGTTCGCTTTATATTAACGCCCGGGTTATCCATCAGCCATTTGCATATCTGCTCATCCAGAAAATCAATCGCCCCCGAATGCAGCTTCGTGTAGAAACTCTTGACGCCCGTAATCCGGTCTGGCCAGCTCACCTTTTTACCCGTGTCCCTGCTAACGGGCATTGGCGTCTCTTCGGATGACTCACTTGCGCTGCCGGATGTGCCTGCGCCCAAATCCAATGGCGAATGAGACACCGAAAGCCCGTCATCAAAAGGAATCGGCTTTTCCGCGCCCGGCTTGCCAACTTCAAACTCGTTCATTAAACTGCCCTCCACAAAATTACGGAATCTACACGTTTCTAAAGCATTTTGAACCGTTATTTAGTATAACAACCTTGTGATACCCGTCAAACATTTTATGATATCGGCCAATGAATATTAAAAAGGATAAAAAACGGACTACCGTCGGTTTCATCGCCCTCGGCTGTCCCAAAAATATGGTGGACAGCGAACGGATGCTCGCCCTCATCGCCCAGGCCGGCTTGGTCATCACACAGGATACCGACAACGCAGACGTTATAGTCATCAATACCTGCGGCTTCATCGCCCCCGCCAAAGACGAAGCCCTCGACGCGATAAACCTCGCCGTCCGCCAAAAACAAAAAGGCAAAGTGCGGAAAGTCATCGTCGCTGGCTGCCTGGCGCAGCGAATGGGCAAAAACCTCCTTAATGAAAACCCCGGAATCGACGCCATCCTCGGCCTCCAGCAACGCGACAATATCCCCGACATAATCAAATCAACCCTCACCACCGACAAAACCATAACCGCCGTAAGCCCAAATCCTCATATCCCCTACGACGACCGAACACGCCTTCGAATCACCCCGCCACACTGGGCATACCTTCGCATCAGCGAGGGATGCAACAAAAAATGCTCCTTCTGCACCATACCCTCCATCAGGGGCAAATCTCGCAGTAAACCTTCCTCACTCATCCTCGCCGAAGCACGCCAGCTCGTCGCCTCAGGCGCAGTCGAACTCAATATAATCGCCCAGGACATAACCGCCTATGGCCACGACCTCAAGGCCAAAGACGCCCTGCCGCAACTGCTCACCGAACTCGCCAAAACCCCGCGCCTCCGCTGGCTCCGACTGCTATACCTCTACCCCACGGGAATTACCGAACGTCTAATCGAAACCGTCGCCGACTCCGATAAAATCCTCCCCTACTTTGACATCCCTCTCCAGCACATCAACCCCCAAATCCTCAAAGCAATGCGCCGACCCCACTCCAAAGACAAAATCCGCCGACTAATCGAAACCCTGCGAACCAAAATCCCCGATTGCGTCCTCCGCACAACCTTCATCGTCGGCTTCCCCGGCGAAACCGACGCCCGCTTCAACGAACTACTCGAATTCATCAACTGGGCACGCTTCGATAACCTCGGCTGCTTCACCTTCTACCCCGAACAAGGAACCCCCGCCGCTGACCTCCCCCGCCAAATTCCCGACCGAATAAAAAAACATCGCCTCGAAAAACTTATGCTCGCCCAGCAACAAATCGCCTTCGATAAAAATAAATCACGAATAGGCAGCACACTGACCTGCCTCGTTGACAGCATAGAAAAAAATCACGCCACCAAAGCCCGTTTCTTCGGCCAGGCCCCCGATATCGACCCCCTCTGCATTATCCGCGATTGCAACGCCTGTCCCGGCTCCTTTATTAACGCCAAAGTCACCGGCTCAAAAAACTACGACCTCCTCTGCCGTCAAATTTAATCTTGAATTACACAAACCAATATGTAAACTTTGCCTATGCTAAAAATGGTTCCGAATATATTGACCTTTGGCCGGCTCGCCCTGACCATACTCTTTCTTGGCATGCTGCTTTATGTCCCGCAGGTCCATGATAAAATCTTCACCTTCGACGCCGCTTTCACCGTCTTCATAATCGCCGCCCTCACCGACATCATCGATGGCCCCATCGCCAGAAAACTCAACGTCGCCAGCAAATTAGGCCGTATGCTCGACCCGCTCGCCGACAAAATCCTCGTCTGCGGTGCATTCCTGTGTTTCGCCCTCATCCGTGAACCATCCCTCTTCGCCATCTCCGAAACTTATATGAACGTTATCCGCTGGGGCATCGCCGCTATCCTGATTGGCAGAGAGGGATACGTAACCATTCTCCGTCACGCCGCAGAGGCCAAAGGCATCGACTTCCGCGCCGTCGCCTCAGGTAAAATAAAAATGTTCCTCCAGTCCTTCGCCATCGGAGCCGTCCTTATCAAATCAGCCCACGCCCCCGCCGCAACCTGGGCCAACTGGGTTACCGCCATTACCTTCCTGATTATGCTCACTGTAACAATCGTCTCCGGCTTCGCCGCCACCCGCAGAACCGCCCAAAAACCCGCGTAAAATTTTTTGAAATTTTGATTGACATAACATAGTATGTAATACATAATAAGCATAACAATACATTACGACGAAATATGAAATTTTATCCGCCACAGGCGAAAAAGGAGATTGGTATGAAATTTGAAAGTCAGTTGCTCAAAGGTATCGCCCCGGTAGTCGTGCTTCAGATTCTCTCCCGAGGCGAAATGTATGGCTACGAATTGACCCAGGCCATCGAACAGCGCAGCGACGAAATCCTTACGCTGGGTAAAGGCACCCTCTACCCCCTGCTCTACAACCTCGAAGCCAAACGCTTAGTCAAGGCCCGCGTGGAAACCACCAAATCAGGCCGCAAAAGACGCTACTACTCAATCACCGGCAAAGGCAAAGAATATCTGTCGGGCCAGACCGAGCAGTTGCGAAAGCTGCGTTCAGGCCTCGATTTCGTCTTCGGCGGCGCGATTAAAACCGCTTAAACGAATTAGCCGTTAACCGAGCATCAATAATCAGGAGCAACGTTATGGCTGAAAATGATAAACAATCCGAAAACCTGCCCAATAGCGCCGTCGAATACATCAACCTCGTCATCAAAAATATGCGATACCGCAAAAAGGCACGCGATGAAGTCCGCGAAGAGTTGGTTGACCATTTCGAAATTTATCTGAAGGATTGCGCCACTAACGAGGAAAAAGAGCAAAAAGTACAACGGTTGATATCAGAATTAGGCGACCCGAAACTCTTAGCCATCCTTATGCGCCGCGCCAAAAAACGCTGCCGACCGCTCTGGCAGAAAATTCTCGTAAGAACTTCCGCCGCCGCCCTCGTAATCTTCGCGTATCTGCTAATCTGTGCCTCCTGGCTCAGTATGGGCACACCAACTATCAGAATTAACTACGCCCAGTGGCTGACCGACCAGCAAAAACAGGACAGAGACGAATCTCTCAACGCAAAGCCCGAAATAAACAAAGCCGCCGAACTTGCACGCAAAATCGATGGCTGGACGACTTATGATAGCCTCCGCATCTGGCCCGGAGATATGAACGATGACCAAAAAACAGCAATAAAGAATTTCCTGGCAGCCAGCAATGAAACCATCGACTCACTTAATACGGCGTTGGAAAAACCATACTTTTGGGCAGATTACAATGCAGCCGGCCCACTTATTATCGAAGTCAATTCAGTCCTTGCAGTCAATCCGGAGCTTTGGAACAACATAATGCATTTCCTCGGCCCCTATAGACAAATTGCCCAGATACTCGCCGCTCGAACTAACTGGCGGGCATACTCAGGCGATATAGACGGTGCCGTTAATGACTTAATAACGCTTATCAGATTCACGTCTCATCTTGAGAAACAGGGTCTTCTTGCCGAACAGCTTTCGGCAGTAGCGATAGAAGCTCTCGCGTGCAGCAGAACGACAATGCTATTGTCACGGGTTGATATTCCGGCCGCACAATTAAAACGCCTGCAGGATGAATTATCTGTTTCTTCCGTAAAACACGAATTTCCGTTCGACCTCAATGGGGAAAGAGCATTCTGGTATGAGCATATCCAGCATGGATTTACGGATGACGGCAAAGGCAACGGCAAAATTTTAAAAGTCGCCACAATTTATTTTGTCAGCGACTGGAAAGATGCCGTCTGGTCTTTTTTGACTTTCAGCTATCCCGACAGGCAGCAAGCCCTTGCACAGGTTGAAAAAACGTTTGCCGAAGTCGAGCAAAACCTGCGGACAACCCCTTGGCAGATGAAAGACAAAATACCAGCAAAACAACCCGCCCCGGCAAATCCTTTGGCCTTATTTATTATGGGCTCATCACTTGACAGAATCTCTTTCATTGGCTGGCGATTCAAAACTCATCGCGAAGCAACTTTGACAATCCTCGCCGCACTTCGTTTTCAAAAAGAAATGGGGAGATTCCCCGATACGCTCGATGAACTGGTTAAGGCCGGCTATTTGACAAAAGTTCCCGACGACGCCTTTGGCCCCGGCCCTTTGACTTACAAGAAAACAGAAGATGGATTCCTGCTTTACAGTTGGGGCGAAAACCTCAAGGATGACAATGGACAGGCAGTCCGTAATGAAAAAGGCAAAATTATGCAATGGACGTCCGACGGTGACTGGATTTTCTGGCCTGTCGTAAAGAATTGATTCCGACTAAGTGGTTGGTCTGGGGCGGGGAGGCAGGAACGGTCCCGTAAGTATTCTCTGTGCCTTGCGAATCCGTCGGCGGTTACGCTCAGAGGGCTTCTCATAATACGCATTGCGCTTCATATCTCTTATCAAACCCTCTTTTTCACACAACTTCTTGAACCGCCTCATCATCTGCTGAACTGATTCGCCTGTTCTTGATTTAACTTTCAACATAATACAAAAACACCCCTTATGCCAACCTAACTTGAAAGGTTTAATAAACTCTTTTTTACCAAATTGTCCGATTGATAATATAAACCCCCTGCCCGCCATTTGCAAGCCAAAAATCAGGAAAAAATCATATTACCCGCCTATCCCTTCTTTTATTGAAGAAACAAAGCAGATATGGTAGCTTGGGTAGGTTATTTTGGAGACGACCGGTAAATGGACAAAATGCGTGAGACCATAGGGGTTCGAAAAGAGCGGGCTATATTAGTCGGGGCAATATTGCAACGCCAGAAAGACAACGATGACCTCAAAGAGCTTACCGCCCTGGCGGAAAGCGCGGGCGCCATTGTCGTTGACCGGTTTCAGCAGAAAATCCATAAAATCCATCCCGCACTTTATATCGGCAAAGGCAAGGTCGAACAACTCGCCGAACGGGTCAAACGGTTCAGCGCCGATATCGTCATATTCGACAACGACCTGCTCCCGCGTCAAATCAGGGAGCTTGAGGAAATAATCCCCGCCAAAGTCATCGACCGCAGCGAATTGATTCTCGACATATTCGCCACCGGCGCAAAGACCGCCCAGGCCAAACTCCAGGTCGAGCTTGCCCAGCTCGAATACACCTATCCCCGCCTCGCCCGTATGTGGTCACACTTAGACAGCGTCGCGGGCGCGGGCGGCGCAACCACCGCAGGAGCCGTAGGCGGCATCGGAACGCGCGGGCCGGGCGAACAACAGCTCGAAACCGACAGACGACTTGTCAGCAAACGCCTGTCGGACCTCAAACGCGAACTTGAAGAACTCGACGATCGCCGTGTTCGCGAAATCGACAGCAGAAAAGACACGTTCAAAATATGTCTCGTCGGCTACACCAACGTCGGCAAAAGCACACTCCTCAACGCCCTCACCGACGCCGACGCTTACGTCGAAGACCGCCTCTTCGCGACTCTCGATACCCGCACAAGAAAATGGCAGCTTGAAGGCGGAGCCGAAGTTCTGCTCAGTGATACCGTCGGCTTCATCAGGAACCTCCCTCGTCAATTATTAGAATCATTCAAGGCCACCCTCGAAGAGGCAACCACCGCAGACCTGCTCCTGCACGTCGTCGATGTCTCAAACCCCGACGCCCAAAAACAAATCGAATCGGTCAACAAAGTCCTCGCCGATATCGGATGCAGCGAAAAACAAATCCTCCTCGTCCTCAACAAAATCGACGTCGTCAGCGGCCTGCGCACATTAGAAACGCTTCAGACGCTTTTCCCCGACGCCATCGGCATCTCCGCGAAGACCGGCTACGGACTCAACCTCCTGCATGAAGCCGTATTGGTAAAATACCACGGCGGCATTATCACCGTCAAAGTCACCGTCAGCCAGGCGGACGGAAAAACACAGAGCTTCCTCCGCGCATACAGCAC
>PLLM01000046.1:11453-47173 GCA_003141275.1 Phycisphaerales bacterium | reverse complement strand
ATTCCCTGTCCAGAATTTAAGCCATTATACAGAAAGAGGTTACGGCAAAAAGATGTGTTGAAAAGATGGCGTTTTTAGGGCAAAAAAGCGAACAAAAATACTTGGTGCGGATTTGTAAGTACTGATGGATAAGGACTTTAACGCTGTTTTTAATGTACCCTTGACGCTATTTTTTGTCACGGATTTAGTCGGCCGTAGCTGAGGAGTACCCACTGGAGCTTCTTCCATTATACTTTTTATACGTGTCTGTTAAGAAGTATGCTTCCTTTTCCCCATACATATTGCAAATCGTGTCAGCATACTCCTTTTGTCCGTTCATATACAAAGTTTCAACTATCTTAATGGTTTCTTCTTTCTTGTAGTCGGGATATGCATATGCTCCCGAGCTTAGCATCTCTATATAGATTTCACCAACGTATTTGGGTGTTTTCTCGACATGCTTCACCAATTCCTCCACAAGATTGTATTCGTACCAATGGATATGTATGTACTTTGCAGTCAATTTCATCCATATGTTAACTTCTTCATCGATCTCTTCAATCACTCCAAGCCAACTATAAAATCTTGCAGCTACCTGCTGGTACTCCTTCTTTCCCTGCTCTTCTACTAATAGTGAGTACAGTACTCCCCAAAGCTGTTTTATTCTTCCACGCAATTTCTCTAGCGGTTTTCCCTCACGGATTTGTCCAAGAAAACTCACCAAATCCGATAACTGAGATGCATTTCTTTTTTTAAGCAACTCCGAAATCAAACTCTTCGAATCAGTTACTTCCTCCCATTTCTCTATGAATCCTATCGCTATTTGCTGCACTAGTTTATCTGAGGAATGTCTTTCAAAATCTGTATTTATCGCTTTTGAGTAATGTCCACCCTCTTTCAGTGCTGTATAAAACTCCTGATAAACGTGCATGCTATATGTAAGGTAACCTTCAAAGGCCTTCTTCCAACGCTCATTGTCTTTCAAGGGGAATAGACTCGATAGGTTCTCAACTACCCATTGCTTATCTAAGTAGATAAGATTCGGTAAGTATCTCATTAAAGTCAGTATGAAATCCGGATCTGGCTCAATTGCTGGGTCGAGCCACTTTGTGAAGTTATTTTTAATTTCTTCGGTCCAGCGAACCTTCTCTTTTTTCTTATATAGTCGGGCATGTCTCAACACATACAATATAATCGCAGAAAATACATTCGCTCGCGGTGACCCTAAAATGGAATCCAATATTCGTTTAGAGTCCGAAATATGCGAAGGCGTCTTTTTAACTAATTCACCAAGCAATCGCTCTATTTGCGGTAAGTTTTCTTCTGCAAACGCATAATCATCATTTCTGACCCCTTCTTCTATGAAATCAGCAATACGAGAGATTATCCATATTTCATTTTCATAGAAGTCCTTTTTGTCTTCGCCTTTCTTGACCCACAGTTTTTCGGATACCACTAATTGTTCAATAAAATCAAGCACTTTCGCTACGGGAAAATCTTTCTTCGCCTGCCAAGCCTTAGTGAAACCTATAACTATCGCATATTGGTATTTGGTTTGAACATCAAGAAAAGGGGACATATCTTCGGTGAACTTCTGTGGATTTTCAGTTACACATTTCTCTATCTCATTTTTTAGCCCATCTTCAGATATCTGTTCAAGTCCCCATGTCTTCTCTTCCTTAAAAACCTGCAAATATGAAGCAATCTCATTGTTCGTCATCTCTAACAGTCTTAACATCTCGATTGGGCTTTTATCGTACACAAAACCCGTTTCTCCATGCCATACAGGTAAGCCCGGATGTTCCAATTTTCCTGGTGCAATCTTATCATATTTGTCGTATATAGATTTTATTCTGTCGTCTTTATTTCCCATGACGGCTGACAGCATTTCTTTTCTCTTCCACGCTTCCACCATTTCCCTTTCCTTGCCTTCTCGACTTGGATATTTTATTGCTTCCGACCAAGCGATGATTTTGTCGATCTCCGCTCTCTCTAATTCTTGGCAGTGCGCCTTTAGTAGTTCATAGACTTCGTGTTCCGCCACTTCATAAAGATTCCCTTGGTAATTCCAAAAAAAGGCTTTCATTGAATTATATTTTTTATTTATGATATGAATTGCTATTCTTTTTAGGATATTTGCATCATCTTTCAACATCCCTCCCACTATGTCTATCGCTTCACAATTCTCAAGAACATCTCTAATAAAAGCCACCAATTGATATGTATAATCATCTTCGAACAGTATTTGTGAGCTTTTTTCTATTGTTGGAATCCATAAATAGCTCCTTAGTCCTGCATTGATGATATTAATCTTTTTTATTATTTCGATGCCAACCTGTGCCGCCTCAACACCACATAATTTTGCGATGCTTTCTGTGTGTTTCATTAGTGCGTCTTTTATCCAATATTTTTTTACAATCGGCTCGATTTCTTCTTGTCCATCCTTTCCAGTTGTTTCGAAATCAAGTGTAACTTTAAGAAGCTTAAGCAATAAATCCTTTTTATTGTTTTGAATAAGGCTTGGAAGCATTACATTTCCGATTGCGATTTCAACTAAATCACCTCCAAACTGTGATTTCACAGCATATTGCATGAAATCTATGTGCTCATCCTTCCATTTCTCTGGCGGAAGTTTAAATATAATCTTTGTCATAAACCAGTCCGTGTGGAAGTTATCTATCCTTTGTCCTTTTGTGTCTCTGTAGCCAATTACGCCATCAATAATCTCAACAAGAGTATCTGTTATCTCTGGCTTTGGATTCTTCTTGTTTTCCTCCGCGACCTTCTCTAAAAATGTCAGCACATTCCAAAATGGAACCGTGTAAGATCCTGGCTGGTCCTCAACTTCCTTTGGTGGAGGGTTTTTTTTGCCATCGAAATCTCCGTGGTTTTTCAATGGTAGCAACCACGCTAATGCATTCTGGGACTCGCTTAATTTCTTAAACGCATAATTTTCTAATGGCTTTTCATTGAGTATAAACTGGAACAGTTTTTCAGTTCTCTTGCTCATTATGGCCCGTCCTCAATCAAACGATCTATGTCATCAAATGTTGTGGACAGATAATTTGAAACTTGCCCTATTTTTTTCCCCCATTCCTTTAATACTTCTTCGAGTTGATTATATCCCCTTTCATCTTTTCGATATGCCAAAACCCTTATACCCATTTGACCATAGTACGTCTGCTCAAACTCCAAGATTCGCTCCTCTCCGCTGTTGAACCCCATCAGCATGAAATGGCTTAATACCTTCATATCTGATTTCCCGAATTGATGAAATAGATATTCTAAGAGTTCAAATTCAGCCAGTCCATATCCCAAAAATAGTATTGTGTAATTTTGAATTATCTTTTGCAGAAACTCTCTAAATGATTGCTCTCCTCGATATCGTTGAAAATAAGAACGTAGAGTAAAAACTACAGTTGTGTGTTCCGATATACATCCATGCAAATGATATAAGTTTGTCCTGTCAATATTCTCTTTATTTAAATTTTCAACCTTATAGATTATGTTAGGCTCATTGAACATTCTGTGAAAATGTCGATCTATATTCGTGGTCACAAACAAACCATGCAATCTGTATATATCATCGTAGATGTTTGGCGCGAGTACTTCCGCATTGTTTTTAAGCGATTTTTCCATTTCCTCAAAGAAAACTCCTTGTTGCCCTTTTTTCTCCAAGAGACTATGGCAGATGGTTAATACTTTCCTTGTGTCCTTCATTCCGACAAGTGTTTCTTTCTCTCTGTAGTTGATAACTCCATCGGAAAAGCATCTTTCGGCAAGCTTCGTCCCAAGTTCATCCCAACCTAAACAACCAACGAGGCGGGAAACTCCAGCACCTATAAACACTGCAAGTTTGCCTCTGTTGATCGCCTCTACGATCTCATTCGGTAGGTTAGGTATGTGTTCTATCTTGCCACTCATTTAGTCATCCAAATCTGTCGTCTCTTATCAATTTTCGCCAAACCCACTATAGAATTTCAGAAAGGAGGTGTCAAGAAATAACAGCGTTCAGCGTGGAGCGTATAGCGGACAGTTAGGACTCAAGACCACAGACAGAAGACAAAAACTATGGATCCCCGGCAGAAAAGAATGGCTCCCCGCCAAAAGCGTGCGGGGATCTCCGCTTCGCTCCGAGAGGACCTCCGCTGCGCTTCGGGCGGGCGGATGAGGTATCTTATTTGTTGCGTTCCTGGGTAAAGTTAATGGCCCTTGTCGGGTAAGGAATTACTATGCCTTCTTTCGAATATCGCTGATGAAGTCGTTTGATAAACTCGTGCCTGATAAGATACTGGTCAAAGTATTCCTTTCCCATGAGGGTGACAGTGAATCCTATGCTCGAATCGCCGAAGGTGTTGTAGCGAATNNTGCTTCAAATCACTGTTATAATGCACGCCTATATTAACGAAGATGACCAAATTTTTATCGGGAAGGTAATAATTCGTTACGTTTGTCTGTGTCAATTTCGAATTAGGAATGAGTATGGTGTTATTGTCGAGCATTTTGACCTTGGTGGTTCGCCAGTTGACATCAACGACATAACCCTCCTGGCCCGATTCGAGTTTTATGTAATCGCCGACGCTGACGATGCGGTTTGTAATAATATGAAAGCCGGCGAACAGATTCGAGAGCGTATCCTGAAGGGCAAGCGCGACGGCCAGGCCGCCGACGCCTAATGTCGCCAGGATTGGCGTTATAGATATGCCGAGGGCGTTTAGAATCACGAGGAATCCGACCGCGAAGATTATTATCCGGCTTAAGGTCCGCGTCAAAGTTGCGCCGGGCAGGGTCGGGCCCAGCTTATTCGAGTAATGGGTTATTACGCCTGACGTTATATTGGCCGCAACAAGTGTTGCTGAAAACAAACCGAGTGCAAGCATAATCTTGCCGGCGGTCTGTACCACGTTTTCGGGAAGTTCATGAAAGTGCAGGGCAATATATATGCCCAGCATCAGGAACCATATAACAAACGGCCCTTTTATCGCGGATATAATTACATCGTCGAGGTCGTGTTTTGTTCGTTGTGCCCATTGTGTCAAACGCCGGAAAAGCAGCGCCCTGAGGACAAGCCCGAAAACCAAAACAAGCAGAAAAGCCCCGACAGACAACGCCAGTTTAACGGCGAGTTTGACAAACATTTCATTGCTAACAGTCATAAAGCCCTTCGCTTTCTATAACAGTTTTGAAGACGGTCTATATTAAGAATGCCTGCCGGGGCAGTAATGGTTGTCGATAATTCTCAAACATATCTGCTCTTCGCTTTTTTTCAGGGCAATTGGCTATTGTCAATTTCGGCTTAGATGCCTTACGACGGCAGAGTTTACAGCGTAAGCATTTTACAGGCAAGAGATTAAACGGTTTTCTTCTGACGTAAAAAACAACGGCAGATGACAACATAAGTTAACGAGCCGCACAAACAAAAAGACAGGAGCATTTCAACTCCTGTCTTTTTTATGCCGTATTCAGCAGACAACTGTCAGCAGGTTTTTGCTTATGTGCCCGGTGCGTTCTTTTTATTACGCTCCTGTTTTGCGTTTTCTTTTAATTGGGCCCATTTGGCCTGCTGTTCGGGGGTCAGCAGCGTATTAATCTTTTTGTCTGATGCCTCCCGGATGCCGGCGATTTTAGTTTGCCTTTGCTCCTTAGAGAGAGAATTGTCCTGCATGACAGCTGTAATATCATTGACCTCGGTTACCAGAATCGGTTTGATGGCGGCCTTCTGTTCGTCCGTAAGGTTCAGTTTTTCAGCGATCATAGCCAGCCGGTCATGGAATGCTTCACGCATTCTGCTGCCCGCTTCACCCTTCATTTCGGCGAATTTTTTCTGCTGTTCGGGTGTCAGCAGCGCGTTTATCTTTTCCCTGCCGTTGTCCCGAATTTCTTTTACTTTCGCCTGTTTTTGTTCATTCGAAAGCGAACCATCCTGGTGAACGGCCTTTATTTCGTTGGCCTCCGTCGCCAGAATCGGCTTGATGGCGGCCTTCTGTGCGTCCGTGAGATTCAGTTTCTCGCTAAGCTCCTGCAAAAACCCGCCGTCGGGCCTTTGTGCAGCCGGGCCTCTATTCCTGTGCGCAGGCGAATTTGAATCCGGGGCAGGCGCCGCGAAAGCTACAGCACAACCAAAAGTCAGTGCGGCCAAAATCGCAATCGTCTTTTTTATACAATCGATTTTCATATTATCATCCTTTCCAAAATCAGCGATTATTAAAAGTTATAACCCGTTTATCTCTTGTAGTACTGACGCTTCAGAACCGGATAATATTGCACCTGCATTCGAATTATTGCGATATGCCGGCAATTAGCAAGGATTTTAGGCAATAGGCGGATAAATGTCGAGGTAAGTGGCAGGGCTGATTATTTTAAGGAAGAAAAACTCCGCGAAAATCCGCGTTAATCTGTGGCTAAAAATTCTTTGTGTCTTCGGGTCTCCCGATAGGGATGGCCAAGCCATTAGTGGCGATCAATTTAGGATTGAATCGCCTTCGGCCTGTCCGCAGGCGACTAATTGTTTCATCTGGCGTTCATAGAGCAGGGTATTCTGCTCGATGAGATGCGCGATGAGGCCGACCTGGCTGAGCAAAATCTCGATGAGGCCGATATTGGCCATAGTGGTTTCGGGGCTGTAGTGCGGCAGGACAATCATTATGTACCCGCAATCGTTGCGTTCTGTGGCAAGGGCGGTCGCGACGATACTGAAGTCATTGACCTGCGTAATGATTGGCTCTTCGCCGTCGTCAACCTTGGCGCAGAGTTCTTTGAGGTAGCCGTCGGTAACACCTAATTTTGTGAATCCTTCGGCGTCGCTTGGCCAGCAGTTGCCTTGTCGGCTGATGATTATCATCATTGGCCCGTCTTCGGGCAGAAGGTCAAATACCTGCCGGGCAATCTGTTCGTTGAGGACGCAGCTTGGTGAATACGATGAACTTAATGTATCCATATTTTGCCGACTCCTTTCAATTGTATCCAATGATATCAGCAGGAACTTCGGCATTAGTTTAAGGCGACTTGTGAAAGGGCGGCTATCGGGTCGATACCAGTAGAAAAACAGCCCTGCCAATGAGCCGTTCCGATTTTATAGGACGATAGTTATGCCCTCTGGGATGCTATCCCGGCGAGGTCAATATGAGATGTTTGCCTTGAGCCAGGCCATCGGGAATCTCCTGCCTGGGCAATCGGTAACGTGCCCGCCGGGAACCGAGCCGTGGCCAAAGACCCGGCTTTTGGGAATGCGGTATCGCTGCTGCAGGAATCGAACTAATTTCGCAAGGGACGCCATTTGTTTGCTGGTGGGTGCTGAACTATCGAAATTGCCGACCAAGCAGATTCCGATGCCTTCCTCGTTTGCCCAGTTGCCCGGCGTGCCTCCGCAGTGTGCGCCGGTGACTTGTCCTCGCCAGCGGTACGTCGGCTCGATCTCGCCGTTGCCGCTGTTGGTGCCGTTGCCGATTACGAAATCGTAACCGACGCCGTTCCAGCCGTTATTTTCCCTGTGCCATTTATCGATTATGGTCGCGTTGCCCTCATCGGTGGCGGAATGATGAATTATTATCGCAGACCAGGCCCTTTCCGAGTGCGAAGGCATCCATCCATTTGGGACAATGCCCGTCGATGGCAGGGAAACAGTCGGCTTTGTCGTTGTCGGCGGCAACACTGTCGTCTTTGGCGGCGCCTTGGTTTCGTAATCGTAAACTATTCGAGGCGGCTGCTGTTCAGGGGCGCAGCCGGCCAATCCGAAAATTGTCAAAAGCAGCAATACTATTATTCTGCGCATATAGCTAAACCGCTCACACCTTTCTTTCAGGATTTGCAATAGGATATTATCGGCTATGGGTTGTTTCCGGCTGTACTTTTTGACGACGGTCTGCGCTTTTCTCGGTATCTTATCATTCGAACGCTGTTGCCCTGCTTGTTGTATTCTATCACGTCCATAAACGAACGCATCAGAAGCATTCCTCTGCCGGCGGGCTTGTAAAGGTTGTCGCCGTAGCGCGGGTCCGGGATGACCTCCGGGTCAAAACCCAGCCCCTCGTCGGTCATACAAATCTCTACCTTGTCCGGCTCAATCGCGTAGTCAATCTTGACCGCCTTGCTTGGTTCCATTTTATTGCCGTGTTTGACGGCATTGGTGAAGGCCTCTTCGAGGGCCAAATGAACGGCGAAGATGTCCTCTTCGCTAAAATTACTGGCTTTCAAGCCCGGCTGCAGCTGTCGAAAGACGTCAACCACGGCGGAGGGAGTGCTTGAAACCACGACTGACCGACTAATCGGCATAAACTCAACACCTACGCATACGTATAAAACCACCCATAAAACTCCTGGCACTGTAACCAGCCGATATCGGGCAATCACCTGCTTTTGCCATTACTGTTGGCCGGCTAAACTCGCGGCGGCAGAGGCCCGGTCAGGTGATATATCGAAAATTTTCGTCAGGCGTGTTATTTTGAAAATCTCATAAATTCTTGGGTTTATGTTGCAGAGGCGAAGCTGGCCATTCTGTTCGTAAACCTTTTTGCTGACTCGAATTAGGAGTCCTAGGACCGCGGAAGAGAGAAACTTGACGGTTGAAAAATCGAGGATGAGGTTTATTTTTTCGGTCTGCTCGATTATTCCCATAAGCGATCCCTGAAGCTCGACGATATCCCGCTCCTCGAGAATTTTTTCGTCCGTGAAGGTGACTATCGTGGCCTTTTCGCCGTATTCAACGCTAACTTTCGGTTTTAATGATGCCATAACAAAATCTCCCAAAAAACGCCTGTTCCCACCCAAAAATTTAAGCTAAGGGAGCAAAATAACAAATTTTTGGGTGTATGGCAACGGTTTTTCGTTTTTTTAAGAGGGTATTTTAACCGCGTGGCTTGGCCATCCCTTCCGGGAGAGGAGGCAGGGGTTTTTTCCCGGAGGTATCGAGTCGGGGGATTTTGCCTGCTTTCGTTGGCCCTCCGTCGCACTGTGTGCTATGCAGGGCAGGCAGGGCAGTAATCCCTAATAAATCCGTAAAAAATGGGTCCCCGCCAACGACATGCGGGAATCTTCGCTGCGCTACGAGCAGGTAAAACCCGACAATTTTTTTCATAAAACCCTTGAGTTGGCGGAGATATTATGTAGAATCTTTAAATTCGATATTTTTTCGGATAAAAGTTCTTGCGTTTTGTAATTCAGAATGGATAATGGCGAATACAAAGTGCGGGATAACTTTAGTTTCGACACACTCGAAATTCGCCTCCCGTTCCCGGAAGGGATGCCTTTCGGCAAAGGGACGCCAAACGGAGTTCGGCAAATAAATGTCCACACCCCTGGGCATTGAAACAGTTGACGTGCGTGTGGGCACGGTGAAAAGAGGCAAGAAGTTTAACGCAAATTTTGTTTAAAGGAGAACGCAATGAAAATCAGTAGGTCAACGGGCTATGGGATACTGGCAGCCGGGTATATTGCCAAAAGCGAAAAGGGCGGAATTGTGCTTTCACAGACCATTTCCAAGGAATACAATATACCTCTGGAATACCTGCTAAAGATACTGCAGCAGTTGGTCAGAGCCAATATCCTTCGCAGCAAGCGCGGCCCGCGAGGCGGTTTTGTGCTGTCGAAGCCCGCAACCAAAATCACAATGCTCGAAATCATAGAGGCCGTGGATGGGCCGCTTGTGAGCCAGCTCAATCTCGAAGAGCACACCAAGAAGGGCAAATTCAGCACCAAGGCGGAAAAGGCATACGAGAATGGTCTTGCCGCAGCCCGTGGTGTATATCAGAAAGTTACGCTGGCCAATTTGCTTTCGTAATTTTGGTTTGAGGACACAAACGATAAGCCGGCCGGAGAAGCCGTTTGCATGGGCGACCCTGATGGGGTAGAGTGCGAATGGTTTGTTCGGCCGGTTAATTTTTATGAGGGATAGACAAATGCATATCAAAGAATTCCAGCAGTTCATATCCGAGAAGTACGAGAAGCGGGACAGGCAGCGGGGCGTTCCCAAGACGTTTTTGTGGTTCATCGAAGAGGTGGGGGAACTGGCGACCGCGCTTGCGGGTAACGACGCCAAGAACAAACGGGAGGAGTTCGCGGACGTTTTCGCCTGGCTGTGTACCTTAGCCAATATCAGCGACGTGGATTTGGAAAAGGCGTGCAGGAAATACACAAGCGGCAAGGTGAAGGGGTTTAAACCGAAGTAAGTGCGGCAGACATAAGACCGAAGACCACAGACAAAAGACAGCGTATAGCGTGCAGCGGACAGCGTTTAGCGTACAGTTCAATTGCCGAAGCGACGAGCCCGCTTCGGACACGCAGCGAAGCGGAGGGCCTGCTTCAGAAATAACACGGATTAAGCAATTGCCGATTGTCGATTGTTGATTTAGGGAGGGGGAAAACGTCTGACAAATTCCCCAAAACTAATGTTTGACACCTCGTTTGTGAAAATCTATAGTGGGTTTGGTAAAAACCGGTTTTTTAAGGCCGGAAACGGCTTTTGAGGGAACAATACCTTTGGCCGGCAACAATTCCTTTTGAAAAACGCCTTAGTTGTAGAGGAAGAGAAAAAATGGATAGCTGTCCCCGTTTATTCCCTTTATTCCCTGAGCAATAAGGTCTTTATAATTCCATTAAATTTTGGAATGAAGAATAATTGCATATTCTTGACTTTAGGACATAATTATAAAATAAAAAAATCTACGATATTTAATGGTATCTCGTATTAAGAACCTAAGAGTATTTGGATAGCGATACATTATTTGATAAGGATTAACCAAATGTCTCGCAATGATTTTACAGAATCAGATAAGTGTTTGTTAGCTGAAAGGGTTGGATATCATTGTTCTAATCCTGCTTGTGGCGTTTCTACAATAGGCCCTTCATTAAATCCTAAAGATAAAGAATATATTGGCGTGGCTGCCCATATTTATCCGGCATCAGCTAACGGACCGAGAGCTAGCCAGACTATAACAGAAGAAGAAAGAAAAAATATTGAAAAAAACGGAATTCATTTGTGCAATAAATGCTCGACTTTGATAGACAAAAATAGAGGTAGAGGGTATCCCCCTGAAATTTTGCATCAATGGAAAAAGAGTGCCGAGGAGATAGCCAGAAAACGTGTATATAAGAATGAATTTATCAATCTGTATCATCTGATAGGATTTACCAATTTGGAGAAGAAATATTCAAGTGCTTTAACCTGCTCAGGACTTGGCGAAAACAATGTCTTATCGTGTCCTTCTTACAGACCATATATACAGGATATATCAACTAAACTGAAACTAGCAAACAAATGTATAATCAAGGGAGATAGTGGTTGCGGTAAAACTTTGCTTACTTATCAGGTGGCTAAAGAATTTCATGATGTAGGCTGGAGTGTTTATAAACTGAACAAAAGAGCATTAGTAACAGGAATTGATATTATTACTCCTCGCCAAAAATCTTTAATTCTTATTGATGATGCCCAAACGATAGACACGACACAATTGGAAAATATAATTGAATATTCTCATGAGGATTGCATATTTTTGCTTAATTGGAATTCAAGTACTTCAAATAATGACGATTTCCTAAAGAGCTATCCTTGCATCGATATCGTTTCATCACAACAAGTTAAGATACTTAAAGATTACTGTATTGAAAATAAGCAACATATTACAAATCTTTTAAAGAAGATGGAGGTAAAAATAAGTGACCGGTACTATTATGAAATGATTGAAACAAGAATTGAAAGGGCATCAGAAGAAAAAACTCCTTGGCTTTTTAATTATTCATTGACCGAAGGCTGGAGAGTCGCGGAAAACGATATTAAATTTTTAAAAGATCATGAGCGGTTAGACCTTGTAATGGTTGTTGTTGCTGCTTACCAGTACGCAACCTTAGACCAAGGAGTGAGTGAAGATATAATAATTGCTGCTTTACGAGAATATTGCTCAGATCTAAATTGGCTCAACAAAGCCCTTGATGTTTTGAAAAAATATTGCATTTCGAATGATGGTCTTATCAGGCATAAACATTATTTATATGCAAAAGAGTTGTTGGCCAGTTTTATTGCTAGTGAAAAAATAGATTCTTGTCATAATTATATCATTGCTTTGTTTAAAAGGATTTTGACCGACATAGATTTCGAAAGAGGTCACAGCAATATCTTGGAATTTATACTATTTGATTATACTTATTGTCATTACATTTTAGGAAAAGATGATTTTATTAAGAAGATCTCTGAATATTTGTTTTCTCAACCTCTTGTTTCAATTCCAATAAAGGCACAAAAACTTAATTCACTTATTCGATTCAGCAAGAGTGTAATCTCAATTATTGATAACCATGTAAACGTGATCAGCGATTGGCTTATCAAATGCGACAGGGATTCTGCCTATCCCTTGAGTAACCTGCTGAACACTTTGATTAACGAAAAATACAATAATATAATTATTACTGATGAAATAATAGATACATTATTAGATAATTTGTTTAAATCTAATTTGACTGACAAAACCCGATATTCGTGTCTGATAAATAGATTGCACTTTTTTGTTAATGAAAAGCAGAAAGAAAATATTAGAAATAAGATTCAAAGATCAGGTTTTGCAATGGACATCTCGCGATTCCCTATAGGGGAAGAGCATTATCATTTTTCAAAGGTTATTACAGACTTAGCCTATATTAACAAAGATTGGGCGAACACCTGTGTTAATGCCAATATTGAATCAATCGCAAATAATTTTAATAAAGACTTAATGCAAAGCTATGAGCTGTATAGCGAGTTAATTAATCATTATTTCGACGTTATGTATTGGATATTGTACAATAAAGTGAATAAGAGTATTAAATATTCTACTGCCCAAAAACTTGCGAAATTAATAAAATCCGATTCCGTTTTAAGGTCATTTAAAACGTTGGAATTACATAAAGTTCAGGCTTTTTACACATTTTTAATATTTTTACTAATTTACAATAAGGAAGCTTTGCTGGATATTTCAGAAAAAATTGACTATGAGCATCTAAAGCAAATATACAATAATGATTTAAAATTAGAACATAATCATGAATGCCTTATTAAATTGCTTCATAATCCCAAAAGCAAGCCATATAACGCATATATTGATTATGTGATTGAAAAAAACGATGAGATTGTTGAGTTGTTAGTGGCATTAAACCCGAACAAGTCTACAGAAGAGATGAAGAAGGGAAAGATCTTTAAGATGAATATTCACTGTGGTGATGAATATAAATTTGTTTTAAGATTGCTTAATTCCCTTGATACCAAACACGAAAACGACTTGTCTTTAAAGATCATCAGAGACAACCAGGATGAAATAAAGAAAAGCATTTTTAACAAATCTATTAACGTAGATGACAAAGAAGAAAAATATCAATTCCTCCATTATTTATACAAAAAACAACCAGAAATCATCCAAGATATTTTTAGAGACCAAAAAGCCGTGGGTGAACTTTTTGAAAAAATATCCAGACTGCTTAAAGGGAAGCCTATAGAGAAAAAAATGGCTTGCTTATATTTGTTTTTTGTTAAACAATTTACAGACTCTCATTCGGAACAAATTAATGCTATTGAATCTGTGTTTCCTTTAGCGAGAGAGTTTAGTATTTAGCAATGAAAAGCCCATCAGGCTTGCCTAACTGGCTTTATATTACTTAATTTATCTCACAGAAATTGTAACTTTGCTGAGCCACTGAAATTAGGGCAGGCAGGCAAATAAGGAATAATTTTTTTAATATGCCAAATATTCGTTTGCTTTTCGCAAACGAATATTGGATTTTCCGACGTCGTTAATTGAATGGATTTTGGCAGATTGGCGTATTTCGAGGATGCGGTCAACGGATATTTGGCCCAGGCCGGGGACACGCAAAAGCTTATCTCTCGATGCTTTGTTTATATCGACGGGGAAATACTGTGGGTTGCGTCTGGCCCAGGATTCTTTCGGGTCGGTATCAAGGGGCAGATTGCCCTGCTGGTCGAAAATGATATCGGATTCGGAGAAGCCATATTTGCGCAGTAGAAAATCGACCTGATATAATCTATGTTCACGCATAAAGGAATCATTGATGACTTGTTGTCCCTGATTGCTAAGTAATGAGTTCACCCCTGGGATCTCCGCTGCTCCCGTTAGGGATGCCAACTGGCAGCTGCGACTCGCGTTTTGAGAAATCTGGGTCCCAGCTAAAGGCATGCTGGGATCTTCGCTGCGCTTCGAGAGGGCAGTGCTAAACAGGTTGTTCGAATCGTAATCCCCGATTTTCTGGTATGCGCTGAAGTAAATCCTGCGGAGGTTGAGGCGGTCGTAAAGTCCCCACATATATTTGACAATCTCGGAGTCGGTTTCGTCGGCTGCGCCCACGATAAACTGCGTGGTCTGTTTGACTCTATGATATTTATTGCCCCGGCCTGTAAGCCGGCTGATGAGCTTGATGGGTTCGACGATATCCTCGATGAAGCGTTTTTTGTCGGATAGTTTGGCGAGGTATTTTGCACCGGGTGTTTCGATATTCAGAGAGACGGCGGAGGAGAGTTTTACGGCTTCCTCGATTGCGTTTGCGCTTGCGCCGGGTATGACCTTGAGGTGGATATAGCCGCGGAAGCTGCGACGATAGCGGAGGATTTTGGCGATTCGGTTGAGGCGTTCCATAGTGGCGTCGGGAGTGCCGAGGACGCCTGAGCTGAGGAACAGGCCGAAGACCTCGCCTCGCTTGTAATAATCGAGAAAGGTGTTTACGGTTTCTTCTTCGTTAAGTGTGCATCGGCGGACGTCCTGATTTGCGCGCAGGGGGCAATATTTGCAGTCGTTGGAGCATACGTTTGAGACGAGGGTTTTGAAGAGGACGCTGGTTCCGCCATTGGGCAGGGTGACGGGGTAAATCCACTTGCCTTGGGGCCCGCGCCTGCGGTGCTCGTTATCCGAGCTACCGCAGGCACACGCCAAATCGTATTGTGCGTCCTCGCTGAGTATTTCCAGCTTTTGCCGGGTATCAGGGACGCTTATTATCGCGGTCATAGGACACCATCCCTGGTGAAATCTTTCCGCTTGTTAATTATTTCTTTTCTGTTTTCGGTTCTGTTTTTGACTCTGCTTTTGGTTCCGGTTTCGGCTCAGGTTTCGGCTGAGGTTTTGCCAGGTACATTTTCATAATATCGTCCGGGGAGAGCGCCTTGTTGTAAATCCTGAAGTCGTCGATTTTGCCCGACCAGTCCGCCTTGGGTGATACCCTGCCGCCGAGAATGAAGCCGGTGATTTTGGGTATCGGTTCCATAGTGCCGAATCTTTCGGCGACCTTGTCACCGTTGTGATACAGTTTGAGAGAATACTCGTTGGCGTCCTTGACAAACACATAAAGATTCCAGCTTCCGGCGAAATCGCTGTCGGCGGTGGCCTGCCAGAAGACATTTTCTGAATCATTGCCGATATCGATCGCCTTATTCGGCGTGGGGACGAACGCCCGCAGTTTGAGCCAGTTGGGGTCGGGGTGCGATATTCCCTCTGTCGGCGCGATACCCCAGGGGCCGGGCCATTTCTCGTCGGGCGGAGCGGAGGCATCCTGGTTGACCCAGAAGGCGATGGTGAGCTGGTCTTTTACGCGGCTCCAGATTCCGTCTGGAATCATGACGGTTTGCTGAGCTGAGAATTTGGCACAGCCGTTGGAGTCGAATCCCTCGCCGGGGGTCCATATCGCGGGGCCTCCGCCCAAATCCACCGTCGCGTCAAAACCGTTGCTGCTTGAGTCCTTCGCGGTCGTTCCGTCTTTTTCATCGAATTTCCACCATCCGATGGGGTCCACGGCCTTTACGCAGACCGGCGCCAAGATTAGTAAAACTGTTGTTAGTACGATAGCATTACGCATATCAACCTTTCCTTTCCCGGCTATAAGCCGATTGGTACATTATACTATTTTGCCGTTTCAAAGCCAGCCCCAAGTGTTTTCATTGACTGCGAAAGGTTTTAGATTTATCATAACCGACCCTTGATATTTAAGACCTGCATAGCGGGGCAAGGGCAGGGTGATTTTTGAGGTTTGGGTGTGTTGTATTGAGCTTCGAGTGTAAGGGTTATGAGTAATTATATAGTATTAGTAAAACAGGTTCCGGACGTATCGCAAATCACAGACAACGCGTTCGACCCCGAAACGGGGACGCTGATACGGACGCGCCTGGCGAGCGTCATAAACGAGCTTGACACGCAGGCACTGGCGTTTGCGAATCGGATGCGTCAGCTTTCGGGCGAGGAGGGGGCGAAGATTGTCGCTTTGACGATGGGGCCGCCGATGGCTGAAGAGGTGCTGCGATATTCATTGAGCAGGTGCGCCGATATGGTGGTTATGCTGACCGACCGGGCGCTGGGCGGGGCCGATACGGTGGCTACCGCCAATCCGCTTGCCTGTTCCATAAAGAAAATCACCAAAGAGCTGTTTAACGGCAGCGATGATTACTTCGTTGTTTCGGGGATGCAGTCGGTGGATGGGGACACCGCACAGGTGCCGCCGCAGATTGCGGAGGAACTGGGGATTTCGTGCATTGCTTACGCGACGGATTGCGAATTCAAGAAGGGACGATTCGAGTTTACAAGAATTATAAGCGGCGGAAGTCAGACGGTGGCCCCAAAACGACTGCCGGCGGTAATAACTGTCGCCAAATATGAGTACCCGCTTTTCGCCTCGTTTTCAGCTACAAGGCGCGCGAGTAAGACAAAGGTCATCACGTGGGGCGCTTCGGACATCAACGCGACGCTGATTGGTGCGAAGGGTTCGAAGACGTGGGTGATACGGGTATTTCCGCCGGGGAAAAGCAGCAGGAAATGCAAACAGTTATCAGAGGCGAGACAATTAGCGGAAGTAATCGTTGAAAGCGTCAAGTCGTCGGCGGGTGCGGCGGGGACGGACAAACAGGCGGCGAGATACGTTTTGCCGGCGAAGAGAAAAAACGTGCTGGACAGGAGTTTCGAGGGGACCGCCAAGGAGAACGAGGATTACAGAATTTTGACCGACAAGCTGCGTGAGCTTGGCATAAGCGACGCGGCGGGTATTGATGAGCAGACGAAGGAAAAAATTATAGCGTTCGCCGGAGAGCATTTTCACAAGAATGCGCTGGATGATATGCTGCTGGGCCTGCGAGCCGTTGAGCCGAGTTACAAGGGTGAGGTATGGGTTGTCGCGGAGCATCGCGGGGGCGTGATTCATCCGGCCACTTTTGAGCTTATCGGAAAGGCGAGAGACCTGGCCGGCTCGGTAGAAACGAATGTGGGCGTGGTAATCGCGGGTCATAATTTGCAGTCAATGACCGAGGAATTGATTGCGGGCGGTGCGGATAATGTTTATGTAATCGACGACCCGCTTTTGGCGGAGTTTGACCCGAGTGCGCATCGCAAGGTGATAGCCGACGCGGTGAGCAAATACTGGCCTCAGATTGTTTTATACGCGGCGACACCGCAGGGCAGGGTGCTTGCGCCGTTAATTTCATACAGGGTGGGCTGCGGATTGACCGCGGACTGCACGGGTCTTGATATTCGCGACAGCTCCCGCAAAGAGCAGATAGGGACACTGTTCCAGACAAGGCCTGCGCTTGGCGGCAACGTGATGGCGACGATTTGCACGAAAAACTCAAAATCGCAAATGGCTACCGCCAGGCCCGGCGTTATGAAACGGTTGCCGGCTGATAAGACCAGGAAGGGCAACGTCATCAATCATAAAGTAAATGTCACGCAGGATGATATATCGCTGGAAATCATCAAAACGGAGCTTGGGGCAGGCAAAGTCAACTTCGATGCCGAAGTGATTGTCAGCGGAGGCAAGGGAATGAAGTTCCGCGATAATTACGAACAGTTGTTGCAGTTGCTTTGCGGGGCGATTCGGACGAGATTGAATGTCCCCGTGGAAAGAGGCGCATCACGGGCAGCGGTCGAGCAGGGGTTCGCGGAGAGGATTCGCCAGGTTGGCCAGACGGGGACGGCGGTGGGGCCCAAGCTGTATATTGCGATGGGGATATCGGGCGCGATTCAGCATATGATTGGCGTGGCGAATACCGAGACAATCGTGGCGATTAACAGCGACCACAACGCGCCGATTTTCAAACAATGCGATTACTACATCGTGGGCACGGCTGAAAAGGTGGTGCCGGAGTTGGTCGCTGCTTTACAGGAGCGTTTGTAGTGGCAAACGAGAATAATTTTGACAAAGTTGAAGTTTTGATAGTCGGCGGCGGGCCGGCGGGATTGAGCTGCGCGATTCAATTGAAGGTCCTCAGGCCGCATGCGGAGATTTGCGTCATCGAGAAGGGGGCGGAACTCGGCAATCATAATCTTTCGGGTGCGGTTCTTGAAAAAGAGCCGCTTCATACACTGCTCGATGCCGCATCGCCCGGCTGGCGGGACAGTGACCAGGCAAAGGACGTGCTGGCGAATAAAATTGATAAAGATGACGTGTTGTTCCTGTTGGGCAAAAAATTCGGCTTCAACATACATTTCGCGATTCGCTTAGCGAAGATTTTCGGTCTGGGCTTCGGCCAGTTGACGCACACAGGCGATTACACGGTTTCAATCAGTAAGCTCACCAAATGGCTGGGGCAAATCGCGAAAAATCTCGGTATCGAGGTGCTTTGCGGCTTTGCGGCGGCGGATATTATAGTTGATGATAATGGGGCGACGGCGGTCAAACTCGTTGACCAGGGACTCAATAAAGAGGGGAACAAACAGCCCAATTATCTCGAAGGCGAGACCATCGAGGCGAAGCACATTGTTCTGGCGGAGGGTTGCGACGGGCTTTTGACGGAGAAATTCATCGAGAAAGCAGGACTGAAAAGAAAAGCGAATCAGCTTTACTCGGTCGCTGTAAAAGAACTGATTAAGGTATCGCCTAAACAGTATGCCGCTTTTACTGCGGGCAGAGTTGTTCACGCGATGGGTTATCCGATTTGGGCACCTGTAATCGGGCCTGCGATGTTCGGCGGCGGAACCGTTTACCCTCTTGTGGCGGAGCACCTGGCGGTCGGGATGATTGTCGGGGCCGACTGGAAATACTACGACTTTAATCCGCAACACGCGCTGATGCTTTTCAAACAGCACAGCAGAGTGAAAAAATTCATCGAGGGCGGCACGGTTGTCGAGGCGGGGGCGAAGATGATTCCGGAAGGCGGCTGGAACGCGGTGCCGCGAGACCCAGCTACGGGCGCTATTGGCAAAGGCAACGTGATTATACTGGGCGATTCCGCCGGCTTTGTGAATATGCTCAAAATCAAGGGGCTGCACAACGCGATTGATTCGGGGATGATGGCGGCCAAGGCGATAACAGAGACAATCGATAATCCGCGTGAGTCGGCGGTTCGTTATACCGAGTTGCTTTTGAAATCCAACGTCGCGAAAGAAATGAAACGTGCCGCCAATTTCAGACAGACGGTCGCGAAATTCGGGCCATTGCAGGGTATGCCTTTGTCGGTTTTGGGGACATTACTGCCCGCGTTTAATATCGAAAAGGATTACGAGACGATGACGGTTTTGCCATATCGGCTCAAACCGAAGCAGCATTTCGACAAGGACACCTTTACCGCGGTTGCCGCGACCCATCACCGCGAGGAACAGCCGTCGCATTTAACGATTATTGACAGCAATATTTGCCAGGGAAAGTGCATACCGAAATTCGTCGCTCCCTGTACCACGTTTTGTCCTGCCGGCGTATATGAATCCATCCAGGGCGAGGTAAAACCGGCGAATCCGTCAAACTGTCTACACTGCAAGACCTGCCAGAGGAAATGCCCCTTCGACAATATCCGCTGGACCGTCCCTGAAGGTACAGGCGGCCCGCGTTACAAGAGGATGTAATAGAATACAGCGTTTAGCGGCCCCCCGCCGTTTTGCTTTGCAAAACGAGACGCGGGGGCAGGCAGCGTGCAGCGTTCAGAAATTCAAGCCTCGGATTGTTCGTCTTTTTGACTTGTAAGGCCTGGGAAGACGCTTTGCAATCCCCTGTCGAAACTGGTGGTGTAAATGATGCAAATCGAGTAGGTGATGGCCCAGTGCAGTTCGAAGATATTATTGCAGAATATAAAAATGACAAGGACGGCAATCAGGCCGATGGCGACCTCTTTTATAGTCGCGTCGCGGTCGCTGATACACTCCTCGTCTATAATCCTGAATCGCAGCATCAGCAGCAGCAAAGCGCCGTTAATTGCGTTCCATATCGGGAAAATAATCTGCCAGTCCTGGATTCGGCTGGTGTGTAAGACATACCATCCCGAGATGATGCCTGCGCCGGCGTTCGTCAGGACCGCGAAAAGCAGCATGATCCATTTTTCGATGTCGGTTTTTTCCCTTGTGGTGAAGACGTGATATATGCTGAGGGCCATGCCGCCCAGAAGAATCGCAATTACGATGAAAGCGCGGTCGTCGTGGGATCTTGCAATCCACTTGTATATCTGCTCCTGCATTGAAGTGTTGGTGACGTAAAGCAGTATTAGTGTTATCGACATTAAAAACAGGGACAGCTCGTCATAGACGGGTATAAACCACCCGGCTTTTTCTTTGCAAAGCTCGGCTAAAGCGTCCGCCTGTTCCTGTTCTCCACGCCATTCAGGAACGTGCTCCCATGCCGGAATATACGGTTTGGACCGGTCGGGCATTGGCTCTTTATCGAAGCTGATTGCGGGCCTGCCTTTGGTCGATTTCGGGATGACTAAAAGATGTCTGCACGTCGGGCAGTGGCCTTTCTTGCCCCAACTCTGGTCCTGCACCGTTATCCGCTGCCCGCAATATATGCACTTGAACCGTATCACGGCCTAACCATGCCTCCCGTTTTTTGCTAGTTTCGCCAGTCCTGAAATGTCATTCCCGCGAAAGCGGGAATCCACGATATCATATAAACTACTGGATACCTGCTTTCGCAGGTATGACAAGTCATTTCGGTCAGGCGAAATCAGTAATCCACAAAGACAATATCTTCCGGTATCGCCACGACGTCCCGGCGTTTGGGGCCAAGGAGTTTTCTTATCTCGGTAGAGTGTTTGCCCGCGAGGGTCTCAAGCTCCGCGCTGCTGAAATTCGTTACGGCCTTTGCCTTGTTATTGAGCCAGATAACCTCGCCCGCCTCGAATGTCCCTTCTATTGATTTTATGCCGCTGGGTAATAAGCTCTTTTTATTCTTTACCGCCCGAATAGCGCCGTCGTCGATATTTATCACGCCCGCAGGGGTGCTGTTGAGAATCCATCTTTCGCGGTTGCTTAATTTGCGTTTGGGTAAAAATAATGTCCCGATTGTCTCGCCTGCGATGATTCGCTCGATAACGTTTTCGGCCTTGCCGTTGGCCAGGACGATTTTACAGCCCGCGTTGGAGGCGACTTTGGCGGCCTCGATTTTGGTCTTCATACCGCCCGTGCTGAATTTGCTGCCCTTGCTGCCTGCGCTTTTCAATATCTCTTCGGTAATCTCAAAGACCGTATCAATCGGCTTTGCGTCCGCGTGTTTCTTCGGGTCTTTATCATAAAGGGCGTCGATATCGGTGAGGATTATCAAAAGGTCGGCGTCGATTTTGCTTGCGACAAGTGCGCTTAGACGGTCGTTATCGCCGAAAGCCGTGCCTATTTCAGCGGTTGAGATGCTGTCGTTTTCGTTTAAGACAGGCACAACGCCTAATTTCAAAAGCGTCTCGATTGAGTTTTGCAGGTTCAGGTAGGTCTTGCGGTTATTCAGCACCTCAGCGGTCAATAGCACCTGGGCGACTGTAACGCCGAATTGCTCGAATGCCTTTCGGTATTCCGCCATTAACATAGGTTGCCCTATGGCCGCACAGGCCTGACG
This sequence comes from Phycisphaerales bacterium, assembly GCA_003141275.1. Taxonomy (GTDB): domain Bacteria; phylum Planctomycetota; class Phycisphaerae; order Sedimentisphaerales; family Anaerobacaceae; genus Fen-1362. The sequence continues at coordinate 25,441 of PLLM01000046.1, read as the reverse complement.
CATCCGGACGTCGCCGGGTTTGTTTGAAAGCTTCAATTGCCCCGCCCCCATTCCGATTGCGCCGGAGGTAACAATCACCACCTGCTTACCCATTTTCAGCAGTGAATTTACCTGCCCGGCCATCTTTACGACGTATTCCGAATCAATACCCCCATTCGTTGTCAGTGTAGCGGCCTTGTCCGCTGTCCGTGTCGCCGACAGGATGTTCGTGCCAAGTTTGATTACTACCCGTTTTGATTTGCTGAAGTTACGCATAAATATCGCTCACAATCAGATTCAATCACAGAAGATTAAATCAAAGTAATTTCAAGCCCTGCTTTCTTGGCTTTGTATACCCGCAGCCGCTCGCGAATGGTACCGGTTCTTTTGACAATCAGATGAATTGGGATATTGGAATCTTCGCTTCCCGCTTGGCTTTGAATCATCAATGCAAATGGTTGGTAATTCACGTACTTACGAATTTGTTTCCATTTATTGGCTATATAGTGTGCTGCTCCTATTGTTCCCACTATTCCAAAGCCAAAGCAAGATATCCAAGTTCTCTCGTAATTATTATCGGGATGAATCTTTACTATAAATCCAAAATCTTTACCCGTGCCAGCATTTCCATTTTTTGCGAGTTCTTTGTTGGTTGATTTTATGATTACCGAAAGTGGCTCAGCGACCAAATTCACGAAGATGTTTGAGGGGTTATCAAGCAAATCACAAGTTTTGTGATTTGTTCCTCCTCCTAAAGAGATAAATGAAATATCCCTTCTTGTTTCAATAATAGGATCCACATCCGCAACTATTTTAGGAGATTTCTTTAGGTTTCTACTAAACGCCTCGACTAAAAATCCTACGCCCTTTGCTCCAGCTACAGAAGTAACCTCCTGAAGATTGATCCCAGGATGCGCTTGTGAACCAGCACTCTGTCGAGGTTTTTTTCTAAAAACTAATTTGCAACTTGGGTCAGAATGTGGGCACATTGGTGCATTATATAAGCAATAGATGATATTATACTCATCGTCCACACCGAAGAATTTTCTGAACGGATGTTGTGTGCGATAAAACTTAATAAGAAGTTCTATCCCCCATAATGCAAGACCGGCTAAAATGCCGCCTAAGATGTTCAATAAAATGGCCACTATCCATGACATCTTTTACCTATATAAGTTTCTTATGCGTGAATTTTTTTTTACCTTCTGCGTAGTCGGCGACGATTTGGCCTGAGCCGAGGAGTTTCCATTTGTAAATCAGGAGTCCTTCGAGGCCGACGGGGCCGCGGGAGTGAATTTTCGTTGTGCTGATGCCTACTTCCGCGCCTAAGCCATATCGGTAGCCGTCGGCGAAACGTGTGCTGCAATTCCAGAAAACGCCTGCTGAATCCACTAAATCCAGGAATTTTTCAGCGGTCGCCTTATCCTGTGTAACAATCGCGTCTGTATGATGCGAGCCATAGTGGTTTATATGTTCGATTGCCTCATCAATGCCATCGACGACCTTGAGCGACAGGATATAATCGAGATATTCCGTTGACCAGTCCTTTTCAGTAGCGGGTTTGACCTTGATGATTGAACGGGTTTTCTTACAGCCGCGAAGCTCGACATTTTTCGCGTCGAAAGCGGCTTTTACCTTCGGCAAAAACTCTTTGGCGATTTTGCTGTCAACAAGCAGTGTCTCCGTGGCGTTGCAGACAGCTACATACTGGCACTTAGAATCAACGGCTATTTTGACAGCCATATCGATATCGGCTGCTCCATCGACATAAACGTGGCAGATTCCTTCCGCGTGGCCAAGCACGGGTATATTTGTGTGGTTCATTATATAGCGGACAAATTCATTAGAGCCGCGAGGGATGACGAGGTCGATGTCCTCATCCATCTTGAGCATTTCAGCGACATCCTGCCGGGTCTCTAATAATTGAATCCACCCATCTGGTATTCCTTCTGAACGCTGCCCGCTGCCCGCTGAACGCTGACACGTCGCTTCCGCAATTACTTTCGCGAGTATCTTATTTGTATTGGCTGCTTCGCTTCCGCCTTTTAATAGGACTGCGTTTCCGCTTTTGAGACACAGCGTTGAAATCTGGACAAGGGCATCGGGTCTTGATTCGAAGACGACGCCGATGACGCCTATGGGGCAGCTGACTTTATAAAGATTGAGTCCCTCATCCAGTTCTGTGGCCGATAATGTTTTTCCGACGGGGTCATCGAGTTTGATTAAGGTTTCGATACCAGCGCAGACGTCGGCGATTTTGCCCTCGTCGAATTTGAGGCGTTTGAGCAGGGGACTTGCGAGTTTACTTTTCTCGGCGAGCCGAAGGTCTTTTTGGTTGGCGGCGATGAGCTCCGCGCTTTTGCTTTTCAATGCCTCGGCTATTTTTGCAAGGGCGGTATTTTTTGTATCGGTTTTGACAGCCGATAACAGTATTGACGCCGACTTCGCTTTTTTGGCTTTTTCCGCTATACCCATTTTTTTCCTCACCACTAAGACACCAAGGCACTAAGAATGAATTAAATACAAGAAAAAAACTTTGTGTCTTAGTGTCTTCGTGGTAAAATTGTAATTCAAAAATAGTAAATAATCAATGATTACGCGGGTGTAGCTTAGTGGTAAAGCTCCAGCCTTCCAAGCTGGTTATGTGGGTCCGATTCCCATCACCCGCTTTTTTTATCGCCCAAGTCGAACGCAACTCTTTATTTGACAATCGGTTATGCGGGTTGCCAAATGTCCTGTGACACAGTGATTGACGGCATTTCTTTGTTTTCTCTTGACTTATGCGGTTTATTTTAGATATAAGGATATGGATATGGAGAGACGTTTGAGGGTTAGCAAGAGACAAAATGAGCGACCGACGGCATAGAGAGGAAAACAACAGTTCGGTTCTGGGTGAAATCTTCGCCCGGCAGGGCGGTATCGGTCTAAACTGTTATTCAAAAAAATGATGAAAGGATTAGTTATGAAGAAGCTGCTTCTGTTGAGTGTCTGCCTTGTGTTTGCCGGAGTCGCAATCGCGGAGGAGGCACCTGTCAATCTGTTAAAATCACTGCAGCGCAGTAGCTGGGAAATTGGCCCGGAAGTTTATTATTTTCGATACAGAGAGCCGGGGTTTATGAAGGACACCGGTTATTTTTATGGTTTTCAGGGTTCATATACTTACCGCGAATGGGTGCCGATGTTCCCGGCAGACGAAACCAAACTTAAATTGATGGCCAGAATTGAAGGCCGGGCGGCCTGGGGCAGCGTAAATTACGATGGCGCATTACAGGATGGAACGCCATATAGCATTGATAACATCAGGGACGATAGTGGAGAATGGCGAGGGTTGATCGGTTTTGATTTCCCGCAGGCGACTGTTGTGGACACGATATATACCGGTATTGGCGACAGGTATCTTGATGACAACGGAGGCAGCGACCCCGCCGGCTACGACAGACAATCGAATTACCTTTATTTGCCGGTTGGATTCAAAACGTTGAGAAATCTTTCCGGGAACTGGCTGATGTCTGCGAATGCGGAGTTTGATATTCTTGTTGAGGGCAGGCAAACCAGCGACCTTTCAGGTTTCGGTTTCGGGATGATTCACAATAGACAAAACAGCGGCTACGGCCTGCGAGGGTCATTGGGCTTCGAATATACCGCCAAAGAGGTGGCGTTCATAATTCAGCCGTTTGTCAGGTATTGGAATATCGATGAGTCCGAAGGTTCGAAGGGCTGGGTCGAACCTAAAAACAATACCATAGAAATCGGTCTCGACCTGACTTTCAGATTCTAATGAGCAGCATCAATAAGTTATTGTCTGACACCATGGGGACATTATAGGACAGTTACTCAGATATGTCCCCGATGGACAGGATTGATTTGAGAAATGCCGCGGTTGAAAGCCGTGGCATTTTTATTTTGACGGCAAAGGGGCAAAATTAAAAAAATCCCAAAATTTTCAAGTTCGCCAAAGCTGCCGTATTTGCATCTAACCAGTTGTCTTTGTTCGAGTTAAGGTTTCCAGAGCAACGTCCTATAAGAAAATTTGAGAATTTTTCTTAAAATGTGGAGTTTTATATTGACGAAGTGGTAAGAAGTAGGCATAATTCCCTATAAGTGGTAGATGAGTGGCAGATAAGTGGAAGTGAAACCATGATTTTACTAACAGGCGAATACGAACATACAATCGACTGCAAGGGCAGGGTGCTGGTCTCGAACAAGCTCCGCAATCAAATCGACAGCGAGGAGCACGGCAGCGATTTATATTTAGTCGTCGGGGCAAACGGCATATTGTCCTTATATCCTGAGAAGTGCTTCGAACGTATGACGGTCGCCATGTCGCAGAAAAACGCGGCGCCGGATGAAATCGTATCTTTTGAGCGAATGAATTTCGCTTTGGCAGGGAAGGTCGAGTTGGATAGCCAGGGACGGCTTCTTTTGAATGAAAAACTGCGCAAAAGGGCAGGATTAAAAGATAATGTAACATTAGTAGGGGTGCGGGACCACATCGAGTTTTGGAACACGCAGGACTGGGAACAATATCTGTCGGACAATATGGCGCAGTATCAGAAGCGCGTGGCGCAGGCCCGGCAGGAGATTTTGCTAAAGCAGAGTCAGGATTTAGAGGGGTGAAAGGAGTCCAAATGTTAGATTTGTATCCGAACCATTGTGAGGTCGTCAAAGACAGCTTAAATGGCACAAGGTCAATCGATGAGCAGACGTTTGCCTCATTGGAGGTGCTGAATGACCGGCTGGAAAGGGCAAGGAAGCTCGGCGGCAAGTTCGCTAATGTATCGTTCTCGCCGGCGGCAGAGCAACTAAGGAAGCAAACCAGTAAATTAACGGTTGGACAGGGTTGATGGCGGCTGTTGAAAGTGGATGGTTCGGCGACGGAACATATACCGGTTCTTGCTGATGTACTTGTCGAGCAGATAAAGCTGCCGCAGGACGCGGTGGTGGTCGATGCGACCATAGGACAGGGAGGTCATAGCTTACTGTTTGGCAAGGGATTGGGCCCCAAGGGAGCTATAATCGGCCTGGATGTTGATATAAATGCTATCCGAAGGGCCCAATCTGTTTTAGAAGGATTGCCTTGCAGGGTGATTCTGATAAACTCCAATTTTTCCGAAATAGCGGATGTTGTGCGCGGGCAGGGGATTGAAAAAGTTGATTTCATACTGGCTGATTTGGGGGTTTGCTCGGCGCAGTTAGAGGATGACCGGATGGGTTTAAGTTTTCAGCGAAATATGCCGCTGGATATGCGTTTGGATAAAAGATTAAAGACCACTGCTGCCGATATAATTAACAGAGCTGATGAGAAGACACTCGCTGATTTGATTTACAAGTTCGGTGAAGAAAGAGCATCGAGACGTATAGCAAGGTTTATTGTCGAGCGTCGTCATCGTGAGCCGATAACAACGACGGGCCAGCTTGCCGCGATTGTGTCGAGCGCCCTGACAAAAGGCGGAAAATGGTCGAAGATTCATCCAGCGACCAGGACCTTTCAGGCGTTGCGAATCGCGGTCAACGGTGAGCTGGAAAACCTAGAAACGCTGCTCGGTTCGGCCCCGGCGCTTTTGGGGCGGAATGGTTACATAGCGGTCATAAGTTTTCACAGTTTGGAAGACCGGATAGTGAAAACTAATTTTAAGAGTAATGAAAACAATGGGATTTATCGAATTGTTACTAAAAAACCGATATCACCTTTACGTTCGGAAATATTGAATAATAGACGGGCAAGGAGCGCCAAATTAAGGATTGCACAAAAAGTGCAATAGAAAGGCTGAAGGGAGTCGCGTTATGACATCTGATGCAAAAATTGGGTTGTTGCTGGGACTGGTATTCATATTTGTTATCGCATTCATAATTAACGGTTTGCCTGGCCTTCATCAGAAGGATGACAGCAACAAGCTGACGACCAATATGGTCGGGCTGGAAAGTAATCCGTCCGGAATCGGGGCCAACGAACGAAAAGTTCAAATGGCTCTGGAGCAGCCCGCTGCTGGTGTTGGGGGCGGTGTGCAATCGCAATCACCTGAGATAACACCCGGCGCGACAGTAACGCCGTTGCCGCAGGGAACGCCTGTTGCCGCGGAATCCGCGCAGTTTGGTCCTTCGTCCGCTCAGCCGACTCCGAGCAACGTTGAGGTTGCGCCTGCGCAAATGACTCCGACTGTATCGATAGACCCGACTGTTTCCGCTCCGGCACAGAATGCCCCCGCAGTTAATACACAGCCGACGGCGGCGGCACCTGAGCCGGCGAAGGTGTATGTAGTTCAATCCGGCGACAGCATCAGCGGAATCGCCAAAAAAGTTTACGGTGTCAAGGAAGGCGTGAAGCAGAAAAATATAGACGCCATATTCGCAGCCAACCGAAAGACACTTAACAAAATTAACGACCTTCAGGTCGGCCAGAAGCTGGTAATACCGCCGATATCGGGTTCAACTGTCGCATCGTCAACGCCTGCCGAGGTTCTTACGGACAAGAATTTCACAAAGGTGGAATCGACCGCTCCGCAGCATTCGACGGCCAATACCAGTAAGCCGGCATCATCACCAAAGGCCGAGAAGCCAGCGGCAAAAGCCGGAAGCGTTTATGTTGTGAAAGAAGGCGACAGTTTATGGAAGATTGCGGCTTCGCAACTTGGGGACGGCAATCGTTATAAAGATATAGTCAAGCTGAACAGCGATATTTTGTCCAGTGAGGACGATATCGCGGTTGGAATGCAGTTGAAGATGCCGGCCAAATAGTCCGGGCCGGCCGGTTTCTATTTGGTTACTACACGGCTTATGCAGTTGGGGTTTCGCCTGGTTTTTGTTGCGTTCTATTTCACTTCGGTGATGCTGTTCACCGCTTCACTTCGCAATGCCAACGACAGGATATTTTACAAAATCTGCGCCGCGCGTGTTTATCAGAGTCGGCTCAAACAGCAACTTGCCGGAAAACAATTGCGGTTAGAGAGTATGATTAACCCAACAAGCGTTTCTCAACAGATTAAGAAGTAAACGGTTTTTTCCGATTACAGGATTTTTTGGCAATGAGTATTGAGCATCGATTATCGAGCGGTCGTATCACCGTCTGGCTGTTTGCGGCTTTAATCGTTGCTTTTGCGGCCCTGGCAACGCGATGTCTTTATCTCCAGTTTTACAGAAACGAATACTATTGCGGCTTATCCGCCAGGCAGCAGCAAACCGTTGCGACGATATCGCCACAGCGAGGCGCTATTCTGGATTGCCGGGGAAGGGTGCTGGCCGCCAGCGAGGAAATCCAGACGATTTTCGCTGAGCCGAGAGTTCTTGATGACCCCAAGGAAACCGCCAGTGAGCTGGGAGATGTTCTGAATATTGGCGCTCATAACATTTGCAGGATTATTACTGATAGTGAAAATCCCGGCTTTGTCAAAATTAAAGTCGGTGTTGACGTCAACCAGGCGATTGCGGCCCGCAAAATTCACGGTGTGGGAATCCAGTCCGACTGGGGACGCCATTATCCGATGGGGCCTCTTGCAACTCATATTGTGGGGTTCACAAGTGGAGATAACCGGGGTCTTGAGGGCGTGGAGCTTGCGTATAACAAGGACCTGGCGGGTTCGGCCGGGCGAAACATTTTTATCTCTGACGCATTCCGCAGACCCATCCGGCTGAGAGAACACGACGCTGACGTTAGCGACGGTGTAGGAATTATCCTGACCATTGACGCGACGATACAGCAGTTTGTCCGCGAGGCGCTTTTAGAGCAGTATAAAAATTACCGCGCAGAATCGGCGATGGCCATAGTGGCTGAGCCGAAGACGGGCGCGATTCTGGCTATGGTGTCCCTGCCCGATTATGACCCCGCCAATTTCAATACTGCGGATGCGAACTCACTTCGTAACCGCACGATAACCGACCAGTTTGAGCCGGGCAGTTTGATAAAACCGATGGTTATGGGGCCTGCTATCGAGGACGGAATCGTCAGCTTGAAGGAAAAGATATTCTGCGAAAACGGCAACTACTGCGGCAAGGGATTTGGCTGCATCAGCGAATACAAAAACGGTTTCGGCTACCTGACGCCGCGGGAGATTCTGGTCAATTCGAGCAATATAGGAATGGCGAAGGTCGGCCAGAAAATGGGCAAGGAGAAAATTTACCAGGCACTCAGGAATTTCGGTTTCGGCAAAGAGACAGGGATTGATTTGCCGGGCGAAGTTCCCGGATTGCTCTGGCCTCCGCAGAAGTGGACCGGCTACAGCGTAACGCGAATACCGTTTGGCCAGGAGATAACCGTTACGGCGATACAATTAGTGCGTGCCTTTTGCATACTTGCCAACGGCGGGCATCCCGTAAATATGCATGTGGTTAAAGCTGTTGTGGACAACGAGGGCAACATCGTGAAGATGACTCAGGCCCCGCCGCCGCTTGCTTATTGTATTGACCCTGGGGTTGCGAAATGGCTTGTTACGGATGCTATGGTGGGCGTGGTCAACGAGGGGACGGGCAAAAAAGCGAAGCTGAAAAAATGGCAGGTATTCGGCAAGTCGGGCACCGCCAATATCGCTAAAGCCGGCGAAAGGGGCTACGCTGAACACCAGTATATCGCCTCATTTGTCGCCGGCGCGCCGGTCGAAGACCCGCAGGTTATCGTTCTTGTATCGGTTCGCAGGCCTGATATGTCATTAGGCAAGGGTTACACAGGCGGAGCAATCTCGGCGCCCGTCGCGGGCAAGATAATCGAAAAAACGCTCACCTATCTCGAAAATAGTCGCCGCCCGGATTCACAGAAGGCCCTTCTGGCGGCAAAGTGATATCAGCTTGAGCATATTCCGTCGGTGTCTGATTGATACCAAATTCCGCAAGCTCAGGTGTTTGTGCCGCAAGCTGCCTGTAAACAAGTGCGTGGGCAACAATAATAGTGGGATAGGCTGCGAATACGCCGACAATCAAACAAAGCAGGCCTGCTAAATTGAATATCCCACAGAGGGCGGCAAAACCGAACAAATCCCATTTTACGTCCATTGTTGTCCTGCTGCTTGCCTTGAGGGCCTGAATCGGGCCGAGGCCTTTATCTACTACAAAATATGGCCAGAGACCGAACTTGACCGACCATATAACTCCCGGCACAATCAGCAAAATGAAGCCGGGTATGAGTATCAGTATGTAAAGTATCCCGGTCGCCAAATATCGCCAGAAACAATCCCAGGAGGCGTTGAACAGTGTTGAGAATGGCGGTTTCTGCTCATCGCAAAAACTCAGGGCAATCTTTATTATTCCTATTCCAAGCACAATGTTGATTACCCAGGTTGCTATGAACATAAATATCTTAAGCGCCTGGGGGAATGATTCCGTGAAAATCGTATGCCGTAACACGAGCTCGATTATTAGCGTAGCGTAGATTGTCAAAATCCATACGATTCCCAATCCGACGAAGAACCCAAAACAGGTTTTCATCATGTCCCAGCCGTAACTGAATACGTCGCTGAATCTGAAGTATTTGCCGGTCATCGCTTGTCTCCGTTTTAATTTATTTTAATTGTTGATTTTCGCCGGTTCCGCGGTCCATCGCAGGTTGTTAATGTCTTTTGCTCGAACGAATTCAACATGGCCGTCGCAGAACAAGACGTTGCAACCTTTATCGCCGTGGTTTTGGGTTGTTAATAGTTCCGCACCTCCTGATTGGTTCCACCCTTGGTTTGACTCAAAAAATAATATTGTGGTCGCCGGGAAACGGCAATCACGTTTGGCGTTAGGGTTAATGGCATAACTGCACTGGTGTTTCGCGTTCGGGTCAGTGGTATAACCGCACATTTTCGCATAACCACATTTGCTTTTTTGGGTTGCCGGGCAAATGAGCACCTTGCTGTTGTTTCCGTAATACGGTCCAAGTAAATCGCACCATTTATCCGCCGTGGGATATTGCCCCTTGTTATTATCAGCATACATCATTGACGCGGCACCGAGCTGTTTTAAATTGGACATACATACTGCTCGCTGTGCCATGGAGCGTGCTCGTCCCAGGGCGGGCATCAAAATTGCTAAAGGTATCATCAGCATCAGTCCTATCGCCGGGAGAGCGATTCCCGCTATCGCGAGGCCTTTTCCTTTTAATTGCCCGTGGCTTTTCTCGATTTTGAAGAGGCTGACAATGCCGAGGATTATCGCCAGGGGGGCGGTAATAAAAAGAGTGCAAAAACCCAAAATACCCAATACCAGCGACGCGACGGCAAGTGCGCTTGTTTTGGCGTCAGGCGCAGGCGCCGCAGGCCCCACGCTTGTCAGCACCCAACTGCAACTGCGACAAAGTTTAGCGTCTTCCTGGTTTTCCACTCCGCATTTGGGACAAAACATTTGTTCTCTCCTTTCAATTTTAAGTTTGGCAATCCACAAACCTCCATTATACGTTTCGGCTAAACAGCAGACAATTCTTGATTTCTTGTGTATCCGTGCAACTGGTTGTTATCGTCCGACGTATCCGGCTTCGGCGCAGAACAGCAGGATGTCCCTTCCCAATGGCGCAGCGTCAGTCGAACCCTGCTGGCCGCCCTCGACGAGGACCGCGACTGCGATTATTCTTCCTTTTGCGTCTTTTGCGAAGCCGCCAAACCAGGCGTGTTCGGGCTGCGTGGTTGAGCCGGTTTTGCCGTATAGCCGTATTCCCCGCGAAGAAAAATTTCCTAACACAGGCGCAAATTCCCTGTTGGCGGTTCCGCCCGATTCTTCTACGACGGCGTGCATCCCCTCATAAACGGTTGCCAGCGTTACGGGCGAGATATTCAGGTTGACCGGCTCAGGTTTCGGCGAACAGGGGTCGTTTATTAGCCGGGGCGGGAGATAAACGCCACCCCTGGCTAAGCAGGCCATCGCGTTTGCCACCTGTAAAGGCGTTACCCTGAGGTTGCCCTGTCCGATTCCGAACCAGCGGTTTTCGCCCGGCTCAAGTGCGGGCAGTTGCTCGAAACTTGTAATCGTGTCCTTTGCGGGAGTGTTAGCTATCTGTCCCTGTACCTGCTTGAAACGGCGTACAGGATAGTTTGGTTCCGGTGATTCGTCAGACGCAAGCAGGGGGGCGGGAGTCGAATCAGGCAGGGCGAGGCGCCCGTAGCCGAATCTGAAAAGCCAGCTTTGCAAAACGACGGGGTCGATTCGGTCGGCCAGGTGTGAAAAATATATGTTACAACTCCCCTTTATGGCGTTGCGGGCGGTGTTTGACCACATACTATCGTGTCCCCAGTGGTTTCTGAGATATATGAGGCAGTTCGGCCAGCCCTGGGGGGCTTTGTGCGAGGGGCAGCTTATTACTTCTCCCGCGGTAATTTTGCCGGCCTCCATTCCCGCAGTCAGTATCAGTGGTTTTATCACTGAGCCGGGCGGATAATGCATATTTATAGCACGATTGCGCAATGGCTCACAGGGGTCGCCGGCGAGCATGCCGTAGGTCTGCCTGACAAGATTTAAGTCGTAATCAGGCAGCGAAACAAGAGCGAGGATATCGCCTGAGCCCGCGTCGATAACAACCGCCGCGGCAGGGGCCTTGCAGTTGCGATTGAGCGAGCAGTCGGCTATGCGCTGCTCGATTTTTTTCTGCAGCTCGATGTCGATTGTCAGGCGGACGTCCTGGCCGAACTGCGCCTCTGTTTGTCGCACCAACTGGCGGTCTATGTCATAGACGACCTCGCCACGTTTACCGCGGAGAATCTGCTCGCAGACGTATTCGACGCCGTCTTCTCGTCCGCAAAGCTCGTCATCCAGGTAGCTGACTAACCTGTCTTCAGCGAAAAGGTCTTTATCCTGCTGGCGCGGGGGGCCTACCCAGCCGATTGTCTGTGCCGCCGCCTGCCCGAAGGGATATATGCGCTGGCCCTTTGCTATAACCTCCACGCCGGGGACGCTAATGAATTCCACTCTTGCGGCGAACACCGCGTCCTCTGTCTTCAATTCGACGACGGGCTGCGTTTTTTTAAGCTCGGCGATGTAGTCCACTTTGTTTATCAGCAAAAGGCGGTCGCACGGGTCAGGGAACTTTTTTTCAAAATCCGCTATCGCCTCGGCGAGCGGGATATTATTAAGATTCCGGCCGTATTTTTTCATCAGGTCGGCGCTGGGGCTGTTTCTGGCCCAGGCGAAAAACGTCCTCAGGTTCCAGATTTTGTCGTTTATCTTTTGAAGCCGAAGCACTACTTCCTCGCGGGACATACCGAATTGCACGCATTTATTGATTAGCAGGTCAAGGTCTTCCTGCCGGTCGGCGAATTCCTGCTGCAGGTGCGATGTGCTGGCGTCGGGGTCTTTCGATTTGACCCGAAGAGACATTGCCTGGAGCACACGTTCGTCGAGAAATCGGCTTAGTTCATAGTTTACCGCCAGCCAGAACCTCGGCTCGTCGGCGGCGAGGATTTGCCCTTTTCTGTCGAGTATCCTGCCCCGCATTGTTCTGACCTGCTGGAGGGAACCTTGCTGAATCCGCAGTTGCGAGACCTGTTCCCTGTAAAACGAGGTCGAGAGCAGCTGCATATCCGCCAGGCGAAACACGCAGACGCCGAGCAAAACGGCCCCCGCGATTACCAGAATGGTGATTCGTTTTCTATACATAGCTGATGTTTAAAACACGTCGAGAGATTTATCGGCTATTTATTTTCGTTCGCGGCGCCGGGTTTTTATACGCATCAGCCAGTCCAAAAGCAAGAACAAAACAGGCCCCAGCACCGCTGAATAAATTGATGTCCCCAATAATGCGCCCAAGCTGGCCGGTCTTGATTGCCCCGCTATGCGTGCCAGCAGCCAGGCCAGGTATCCTGTGCTCAGTGCGACGACTAATACGGTAATCGCCTCGTGAGGCACTTTTTTAATACTTACAATCCGGTGCAGATACGACAGACCTGTCCCAAACAGGCCGAAACTGATTATAAATGGTCCCATGGAGAAACCGCTTGCGGCTACATCCGCCGCGAAACCAAGCACAAACGAGGTGATAATCGCCTCCGATTCGTTACAGCGGACCGCGAAAAAAACCATCGCAATAAGCAGCAGGTCAGGCGTGACACGCAGGTTTGTTACTGCGATTGTGTCAATCCAGCGCGCCTGTAGAAAGGTGGTAATCAGAAGCAGTACCGCAAAGCGCGGCCAATTCATTTTACTTCTCCGTGGCGATATAAATGGAACAAATGATTGGCGGGGAGGCGAGCTGCATATTTATTTCCCGCCGGATGTTTTGGCGTTATCGACTCGACTGGCATTGCCGGGACCCTGTGGGTTCATTATTATTACCGCCACGTTGTTGAGCTTTGTAATATCACAACTCGGCTTGACGGTGATATCCCACAGCGCCGGGTTCTTGTTGTCTCTTTTACACTGCTGCACCTCGCCGACAACCATAGCGGAGTCCAGGGCCCCTGTTTTTTTGCGAAGCATCACCGGCGAGCCGATTTTGATTTGGTGTTTGACCGGTACCATTTTTATTTTCGCCGTGTTGTTTCCGCTGCCCTGCATCAGCATATTTATTTCCATGTCCGGTATATTTACCTGGACCATCGACGAGGAGTCGCTGAAGAGCCGCACTTTGGCCGTGCGGGCCGACAGGTCTGATATGGTCCCGATGACGCTGTTATCGCCTATGACAAACATATCTTTGCACACGCCGTCGTCTTTTCCGCGGTTGATAATCAGCTCGCTTCGCGACCCCGATGCCGAGGCGACGATAACGTCCGCCGGCACTAACCTGGCCCCTTCAAGGCCGCGTAATCTTGTCCGAAAGCCCGACAACTGCTGAATCGTCTGGTCTTTCTGGCGCAGCTCCTCTTCGAGGTTTGTGATGTAGTTTTGATACTGCGATTCTTTTCGACTGAAATCATCTTTGAGCGGAAGCTCGGTTTTGGCTGAAAGCGGCATCTGTCTTCCCGCACTGAGGGGCCGGTGAAAAAAGCGGGCTAACGCGAACTGGAACCTGCTGGTAATCGCAAGAGGGGAAAAAAGCAGGATAAATCCGGCCAGCATAAACCAGGCGAACAACATCCTTCTGGAGATTCTGATTCGCTTCCGTGCCATAACCGCAT
>PLLM01000046.1:0-11394 GCA_003141275.1 Phycisphaerales bacterium | reverse complement strand
AGGCCCGTCGCGTTTGCCAATACCGTATCCATTCCCCGCAGAAGCGACCCGCCGCCGCAGATGTGAATCCCGTTATCGATAAGGTCAGCAGCCAGTTCGGGGTCTGCCTTTTCGAGTGTTCTTGTTACCGCGTCAATAATGGCCGCGACCGGTTCTTTCAACGCCTCGCGGATTTCTTCGCTTGTGATGACAATTTTTCTCGGAAGCCCTGAAATGGTGTCTCTTCCTGAGACCTCCATAGTCAGCTCTTCTTCAAGCGGCACCGCTGAGCCGATTTGTATCTTTACCTTTTCCGCTCTCGGTTCGCCGACGAGCAGATTGTATGTTCGTTTGAGGTGATTGATGACCGCCTCATCCATATCGTCGCCGCCCACGCGGATTGATTCGCAGGTAGCGATGTCCGCCAGACTCATTATCGCGACTTCCGTTGTGCCGCCGCCGGTATCGACAATCATCGACGCAGTCGGGTCTGTAATCGGAAGTCCTGCCCCGATACCCGCCGCCATTGGTTCATCGACAAGATATACTTTTCGTGCGCCTGCGCGCTCCGCGCTGTCGATTACGGCTCTTCGCTCGACGGCTGTGATTCCGCTTGGCACGGCTATAACGACGCGGGGCCTTATAAGATTGCCTCTGCCGTGGACCTTGCGGATAAAGTAGCTTAGCATCGCCTCGGTGATTTCGAAGTCGCTGATAACGCCGTCTTTGAGAGGTCTGATTGCGCTGATTGAGCCGGGGGTTTTGCCTAACATTTCGCGTGCGACGAGTCCGACTGCTTCGCCGTTGTTAAGGACCTGGTTGGTTCCCTTGCGGACCGCGACGACTGACGGCTCATTGAGAACTATTCCCTTGCCGCGGACACAAACCAGGGTATTACAGGTACCGAGGTCGATACCCATATCCATGCTGAACCTGCCCAATACACCAAATATAGCGTCCGTAAACTTCATCGAGTCCGTTCTCAATATATAAAAATGCCCGGGTTACCCGGGCATATTCTATCGCATCGTTGCTGCCGACTCAACAAGGAAATTTTATGGAATTTTAAACAGTGTTTCGTAGATGAAATAGCACTTAACGGCGACGAATGCCGCCGTGGCCAGCACCACGCCGAATGATATCGCCAGAAGGGCCGTATAAAGATTGCTCATTGCCGCTGGTTTTGTGCTGCGTATTTGTACTTCAGGACTCATATTCCATCCTCAATAAACGTTTCTTAAATCCGGCGATTCGGCTTACAGGTTGGTCGCGGCGTTATCGCCGACTTTTGGCCCGCCTGTGGCGGCCTGTACCAATTCAAGAACGCCTACGGCCTTTTCGGTATCCACGTCAACAATGAGAACGTCGCAGACAAACTCGTTGCCTCGTGTAACGTGGAATTTCATTCCTTCCTTTACGCCGTCCGCTGAGCCGATTGATATTGTGGCCAGCGAATTCTTTACGTCAACTTCGGAAATCAACCCCTTGAGGTTTATCGCCGCGGCTGTGGTCTTCGCGGGCAGTGCATGCCCCTTTTCCTGTGTGACCGGTGTGCCTGCCGAGGCAGCCTTGCCGCCAGCCTGCATTGTGTTGTCTAACTGGTTCTGCAAATCCGCCTTCTCTTCAATCAGCCGGCGTTTCTCTGTCTCAGCCGCCTCTATTATCGCTGTTTTTTCAACGAGTGCGGCGCTGGTCTGCTCAAGCTCCTTGCCGAGCTTTATCTCTTCGGCCTTTAACTGCTTCAAATCTTCCTGGGCGGTGGTGAGCAGTTGTGTCTGCTTTTCAGTGGTTGCCTGGAAGTCCTTGGTGATACTTGCCCAGCCGTTGACTCTTTCCAGAAGCTCGGCCCTTTCTCTTTCGACGGTATTAATCTTCGCCTGCAGGTCGTCGGCCCTGGTTTTCAGTGTTGCAAGCTGGCCGTTCAGCGACTTCTCAAGGTCGTCTTTTTGCTGAATCTTTTCCTTGAGCTGATTATTTAAGCTTTCCTTGTCTTTTTCGAGTGAGTCGCGCTCTGAATTAAGCTGGGCGTATTTTTGTTTGTAGTTGTCCGCGTTGGCTACATATGTTACCACGATGCCGCACAGAAAAATTACAGATATAGTCAATAGGACTATGAGTATCTTAGTAAGATTGCTCAAGATTAGCTCCTTTCACCAATTTACTGAAATTGTAATGTAGAGGGGATTATACCCTGTCCCCCGATATCTTATCAACACCCTTATTTTACGATTTTAGCACGTTTAGGTCAAGTTAATTTTGTTAAAATGGGGTATTTCTCGCCCAGCTCCCATTCTCACCGTCCTATATTGTTGCCAGAGGTGTATTGTAAAACCGCCTTAGCCGCCGCAAGCCGGGCAAACTGGAATTCGCTTTTTAGTAATTCCGGGAGAAAGTTTTTAAGGGCCGGCGTCCTTATTTGACCTATTGCAAGGGCCGCCAGGGTCTGGATGCGGGCCTTTGTCTCCTGGTCCTGTGCGTTGGCTGTATCTTTTGTGAGGGCATCGATGACGACCTTTTCGCCCGAGATATCGCCCATGTTGCCAAGCTGTTCTGCCGCCACAAGACGGACTTCCGTCAGGTCGTCTTTGAGCATTGTCAAAAGGGAGTCCCTTGCCTGGGACGTTCCCAACGCTCCCATTGCCCGGATGCCGCAAACCCGGTCATCGGCGTATGCGCTTATCAGCATTGCCCAGAGTTTTTGATAGATTTTGTTGTCACCAAGCCGGGCGACGGCCTCAATCGAGTTTAATATGACTTTTTCATCGGAGGTTTCATCTCTCATAGTTTCGTAGAGTATGGGCAAAGCTCGCCTGGGCGATTCGCCCGATTTACCTAACAGGAAGGCGGCGTTTGCTCTGACACTTTGGTCGTTACTTTTTATGGATGCGCGGATGGTCGCAAGCCCGCTTGCGTAGCCAAGCTTATAAGCAGCATAGGCGGCGGCGATTCTTGCGTTTTCATTATCGTCTTTTAGTAATTGGGTGATGTCGCCGCGTGCCTGCGAGTAGCCGGTGTCGCCTATCGCGACGGCGGCCGCAAACCTCACCGGCACAGACTCGTCTTTGAGCAGTTGCTGTACTTCCGGCATAAACTTGCGCGCCCGGCTTATCGGAATGCCGGCAACTATCTCGATGGCGTTGGCTCTGGCCTGCGGGTTGCTGTTGGCAAGGGTCTGCTGGATTATCTGTGTCGCCTGAATTTCGAGTTCGCTGTTTACGGGACTGCCGGCTGTGGCATTGCCCGTTTGCTGCTTTCCGGGACCGGTTTCACAGCCGCAAAAAGCAATCAGTGAGAGTATAACACAGATGAAAACGGCTCTATTCTTTGCCGGGTGTTTTATCGTCATTTATTTTACTCCCTTTTTCACCTTTGGTCCGTCGTTTAAGGAAGAATCGCTCAGCAATTTGCGCTATTATGATTACAATTACACTCAACTGACAAGCAAAATCCAGCCATTGGCCGTGTTTGCTGAAAAAAGTGGTTCTTGCGTCGATGGGTACGGTATCTGCGAACCAGCCCACAACGCCTTGGCGGTCAAACGCCTTTCGCGGCAGATTTCCCGCGGCGTAGCCATCCTTAATCCGGCCAAGCGTGTCAACCATACAACTAATTCCCGTGTTGACGCTTCGCAGCACCGCTAACCTGTTCTCCACCGCCCGAAACGCGCAAATCGCCGCGTGCTGTGAAAGCTCGGTAGCGGGCAGGACTTTGCCGTTTTCGAATCGGACAAACCACCCGTCGTTGCTTATATTCACGAGCCAGTCGATTCGCTTGCTGCCCTTTTTATCCAGCGCAAATTTTCTCGCCATAAAAGGCACCGCGTCCTCGTAGCAAATCATTACGCTGAATCTGTATTTACTGTTCGTATCCGGCGGCTGCATTTCAAACACCGTATATTCCGTGCCCGGGTCAATCGTATAATCGAAATCGTAAGGCGACATTTTCAGGAACAGCTTGTGAATCAGCGGGATATTGGAAAACGGCAGCATTTCGCCGAAGGGCACGAGATATATTTTGGAGTATTTTTGCGGCGCCTGGCTGCCGTCGGGCTTATACAAAAAAGCGGAGTTGAATTTTTGCGCCAGCCGGATATTGCCTGCGTCGTATCTCGGCGTGCCGTCGTATGCGCCGGCCAGAACATACGTTCCCTTTTTCGCGTGCTCGCGAATGGTTTCATCGAAGATTTTATACGAATGGTCATCAACCAGGAGTCGCAAAACCTGCGGGTTCAGTATCGCCTGCACCATTGTCTCAGGCCAGACGACAAGTTTAGCCCCGGCAGGAATACACTGGTTGCTTTGCTCCAGCAGTTCATCGAAGATCTGTTTCTCCGCGGCAAATGATTTCTTGACGGATATCGGTATATTCGTCTGAACCGCCGCAATCATCGGCCCCGGCGCGACTACCGTATCCGACTGCTTTATTCGCCACTGGCCATATCCCAATGTGCCGACCAGCACTATGCCGGCAATTATTACATTGCGAACAACAAACCATGGCCGACGAACTAATAACATTTCCGCGACCAGTCCATTTACCATCGCCACCACGAATGAAACACCAGCCGCGCCGAATATGTCTGCTATCTGGATTAAAGCGGTGTTGGTGAATTGACTGTGAGCGAGGTAATTCCAGTAGAAGCCGCCTAAGAAAAACCCCTGCATTTGCTCGATACCCACGATTAAAATGGGGACAGCGATAAAAAGCGGTATTCGTTTTGTTCGGCACCATCGCAGGGACAATACCAGTAAAGGCCATAGAAGGGCGGTATAAAGGCAAAAGGCAATCCAGCCCACGACCGTTACAAAGCTCATCCAGTAAATATTGCCGAGCCAGTAAAATGTCCCGACAACATACGCGGTGAGATATAGTCCCGTCGCTCGTGGCTCGTTGCTCGTGGCTCGTGTTTCGGAAAAGCAGACAAGAATAAAAGGCACATACGCCACCCACGCCAACGGCCACCAGCCAAAGGGCTGTTGCGCAAGCGTAAGCATCACCGCTGTCGCGGCGAACGCAGTTAAAAGACGCAAAATCCCTTTCGTGTTTTGAATGCTCAATCCGTTATGCCCTTCAAAGCGGTCGCTATCTCCGCGGAGATATACTGTTTTTGATTGTTCATTCGGATGGAGAACTGGCCGGTGAAAAGTTCCAGAAGGTCTTTGTTCGACAGGACCTGTTTTGGCGAGCATCCGATGTCGGGTATAAGCCGCTTCAATTCACGCATTTCGACGATATTCAGTTTGTGCTCTTTTTCAATGCTCGCACGAGTGTCGAGTTGTGCGAGCCGCTGATTTGCTTTTTTTACGTAATCCGCGGAAATTTCGATACCGACGTAGTCTCTCCGCAGTTTACTCGCCGCTGCCGCAGTTGTCCCTGAGCCGACAAATGGGTCAAGAACGCAGTCGCCTGTGTTCGAGCTTGCCGCGATGATTCTCATAAGCAACTGCTCAGGCATCTGGCAGGGGTGCCAGCCGGTTCGCTCTTTAAATGTTCCGCATACTCGCGAGTCCTCCCATACGTCGTCGGGAATCTTTCCCGCGGGGTTGGCCCGTTTGTCCGCGTAAATCAACTGCCGGTCGGATGGGACTCGCACGGCAAAATCATTGAATGTGAAATTTTTACTGTCATTGACAAAGTAAAATATATGCGTATGGGAACGGGCGAACTTATCTTTTGTCTGCTGGCCGAAGGTGTAGTGCCAGATTATCCAGTTGCGCATCACAAGACCCAGCTCATCCGCGATAACCTTCACATTCGCTGCGTAATCATCGCCTATGGCGATATAGAACGAGCCGGTTGGTTTCAAGGTCTTTTTGCAGGCAGTCATCCAGTCATTTGTCCAGGCGATGTAATTGTTGCGTTCAACTTTGTCGTGGTACTTGTCATATTTGTATCCGATGTTGAAGGGTGGGTCGGCAAATATCAAATCCGCGAATGGCTTATCGATTTTCCCCAGCGTCTCGATACAGTCGCCGCAAATTATCTTATTCAATAATTCCTGCATACCGGCACATTTTACAGTTAAAAACACAAAACACAAAACTTTATCCGCCATATTTAAGGCAGGTCATAACTGGATGGGCGGGATGACGCTGGTTGAAGTGTTGAACGCTATCCCGGAAAGTTTAACCTCGTCCTTCGACCTCGCTCAGGACACATGGGTTTCTTCAGGGAAGTTTAAGCGGGCGAAAGCCCCGTGATACTGCTTCGCCGCCTTGTCGTAAACTCTCGCCGCATTCTCCTCTCTGTCAAAGTTGCCGAGGAATATGCTTTTCCCATGAATCTTGATTCTGCTCGCCCATTTACCCCTCCTGCGATGAAAACAAACGCCCTTGTATTGTGATGAGCACCCCTTTTTCTTTTGTCTGTTGCACGAATTCTCCGTCGGCGTCGCCAAACGAAGGTTCGACCTCCGATTATCAAGATTATCGCCGTTCCTGTGGTCAACTAATATGCCTCGTGGTGCATTCATAATTTCCCTGTGCATACTCATTATCATTATCTCATCTGGCTCGATCTTGACGCCCCTGATAGCGTAAAATTTCCCGTCTCGCCCGCCGATGCTCCATTTCAAATTGCCAAACAGGTAATAATCTTTCTTGTCGAGAATCGTCCATTCACCTTCGCCTAAATATATCCTGCGAAACTCATACCCGTATTTGCGCCGCCGATAAACCATCATCGGCCACGCGCAAACCCTGTCTAACCAACTCGGTATCCCAATTGTTAAATTAACCTTCATAATTAACTCCTCGGAGCGCAGCGCAGATCCCCGAGTGCTTGCTCCATCGGCTTTCAGCAGGGGACCCACGTTCTCTCTCAAATCCCAAATTTCAAGTTTCAAACACACGCAGCGAAGCGAAGAGCCCGCTTCGGAAATACCAAATCACAAAACGAAAACAATAAATTGATTTGACTTGCCTTATCTTGGCTTGAAACTTGCCCTCCTGGGGCGAAATGCGTGCGCTTCTGCGCTACTACTGAGGAACTACATGCCTCTATATATAAGGTGAAATTTTGGGCATTTTAAGCACTTACAAAACATTATTTTTCTGACCAAAGTCGGTAAGTCCTTGTAGGACAAGGAATAGAAAAAATTTTAAAAATGGCCGGATTTTTTATTCGTAGCGTGTGTGACAACCGTTTGATTGAATTACCCAAATTAACATTTCTTGCCACAAAAAGGAGCTTAACCACAGATTACACAGATGGCACGGATTTTAATAATGTCGGATTAAGTCCTGACTATTGCAGATAAGAAATTTACTGGATATCGACCCATTTGTCTTTTACATAATCACCTATTCCGCTCGGTGAATAATATGGATACATTTTAACAAACTCGGCTCTTGCCAAATCAAATGATTGATGCGGTATCAACTTCGCTCTTTTTGCCAAATAGAGCAATCCCAATGTCGGCGACCTCGATTGCCCCTGTTCACAGTGGATCAAAACCGTTTTGGTTGGAATCCATTTATCTATAAAGTTCAAAACTTTGACAAAGGTTTCCGGTCCGCTCCATTTATAAAGAAAAGCTTCACCATCTACCCAGTTTAAAGAGAGACGATTATCTTTTTCATAAGAAATATAATTGGGGTGATTCTTATCGGGCTTGTTGGCTCTTCTGTCCCACCCGAACAACTTATAATGAACTGTTTGGGTTGCATGTACTACCGCCCAATCTTGATAATTTATTTTGTCAAGGTCGGCCATTGCACCAATATATAAGTTTGTGTTTAGTAATTTAATCATGATAATCACCTTATTTTATTGAACAGGTCAATAATGCCATTAATCAACGTTACCAAAAATGTCATTACAATAAATATGACAATTACCCATGCCGTCCATGGGTTACGGCGAAATCTCTCTTTTAATTGTTCAATAATGTCCGGAGGAACAGCTTTAATTTTATTCTCATCTTCTATCTGTTTGTCTAATTGACGAACAAGCTGTTCACTATGGCACAACGGGGTAAAATCTAACGCAATATAATCAGGCCCATCACTCGGGTGACCATGCATTGCTTCGATTGCGCCATTCTCTTCCATCAAAAGCATAATGGTATTGTATTCGGAATCGCTGATTTCCAATTCAGCTATTGCAGTCTCTCGATCGACACTGTTTTTGCCTTCTCGATACCATTTAGCTATAGTTCTAAGAACTTTTTGTTCTTTTTCGTTTAATATCACGGATTTGAATCCTCAACTATTTTAATTTCTTTTTGAATAATCCGCACCAGTCATTAGGTTTCACTTGTGGCCAAGCAATTTCGGATATCGTTATTGCCTTAGAACCCTCGCTAGTAACTTTAATGTTTTCGGGGGGCAAAGCATGACAACCGTCTCCAAAAACATAAAACTTACAATCACCACAATTTTCTTTTCGCTTTCTAAATATCATCGCCATAAAAATTTCCTTTCATTGTTATTTTTCTTCACCACATTCGTTACCAATACCATCATCGGATTTTCGCAGCGTCTTACTTAAATGCTCCACAGTAATAGTATTTTTCTTGCCACTTGCAAATTATCGAGAAGGAATTAAACTTACAGTCTATGGCAAAGAAAAAGGAAGGAATTGAAAAGATAGCGGTACCGGCAGGGAAGCCCTCGGCTTTGGTCGATACGAGGGTGATTTACTGCGGCGATAACCTCGAACAGTTGAGAAAACTTCCCGATAACTGCATCGACCTTATCTATATCGATCCGCCCTTTAACTCAAACCGCAATTACGAGGTCTTCTGGGGCGAGACAAAGGAAAAACGCGCATTTGATGACCGCCACGCCTCAACAGATGCCTACATCGACTTTATGCTCCCCCGTTGCGTCGAACTGCATCGCGTCCTCAAGAAAACCGGCTCATTCTATTATCACTGCGACTGGCATGCCTCTCACTACGTCAAAGTTATGCTCGACCGGCAGGTATTTGGCGAGAACCAATTTCAAAACGAAATTGTTTGGAAGCGCAGTAGTGCTCACAGTGACACCAAACAGGGAATGTCACAATATGGTCGTATTTATGATTCCATTTTCTTCTACACAAAAGGAAATGAATGGACATGGAATCCTCAATATCAAGCATATGATGAAAATTACCTGTCCGGCAATTATCGAAACACTGATCCAGATGGCCGCCGATGGAAGTCAACCGATTTGACCGCAGCTAAACCCGGTGGCGATACCGACTATGAGTGGAAAGGTAGACGGCCAAGCAAGGGGCGATATTGGGCTTACTCAAAAACAAACATGGAAAAATTTGATTCCGAAGGCCGCCTTTATTATACAAGTTCCGGTCTGCCGCGATTAAAGCAGTATTTGGATGATATGCCCGGGGTCGCATTGCAAAATATGTGGATTGATATTCCACCCATTGCTTCGCAATCGGCAGAACGCCTCGGTTATCCAACACAAAAACCTCTTGCGCTTTTAGACAGAATTATAAAAGCATCCAGTAATCCTAACGATATTGTTCTCGATGCTTTTTGCGGTTGTGGGACAGCGTTAGTCGCTGCTGAAAATCTTGGTCGTCAATGGATTGGCATTGATGTTTCGCCGACTGCCTGTCGTGTTATGGCAAAACGTTTGCGTGATATATGTCATTTGAAAGAAGATGAAAAACTCTGGCAAATTGGTCGGGGTTTTGTTGTCCGTGACCTTCCGTGGACGATTGAAAAATTGCGGGCGATGCCGCCGTTTGAGTTTGAGAACTGGGCCGTTATTGCTCTGGGCGGCAGGCCCAACGTCGCCAAAGTCGGCGATATGGGCATTGACGGGCGTATCTATCCGGTCTCGGCCATACCTAAAAAGGACAAGGGAGAGCTTGGCTTTATGGATGTCTGGTATCCCATTCAGGTCAAGCAGCAAGATAAGGTCGGTCGTCCTGAGATTGACAAATTTGAAGCCGTTATGATGCGCGAAGACAGAACAAAAGGGTTCTTTGTTGCGTTTGATTACTCATCTGATTCTATGAGTGAGATACAGGCCTTCTTCAAAAAATCCGGCAAGAGCATAATCGCCCTTACCGTCAAAGACATCCTCGACGAGCTAATCGCCTACAAACTGGCTTAAACAGTGTAAATCCTGTGTAAATCTGTGTCTAAAAAACCTGCGGAATCTGCGCAATCAGCGTCTAAAATAAATCAGTGTAAATCTGCGAAGCCCCCGCGTCTCGTTATGCGAAGTCCCGCCTTGCGGGGGGAAGCAAAACGGCGGGGGTGCAATCCGTGGTTAAAACCTTCGTGTTTCTTCGCGTCTTCGTGGTGAAAAAAGCAGTGTTAATCCGTGAAATCTGTGGCAAAAAAACTCTGTTAATTATTTACCTCTGCGGTCTCTGCGAACTCTGCGGTAAAAGGTGAGTATTATTACGGCTTTACGACCGACCGGGGCGGGCGAATGATGAATTGCTCGGTGAACGTCATGCCCGAGAGGTAATCTGTGAAATTGACCTTTACGGTCAAAGGTTTGTCGAACTTGTCAACAATCCCGGCCGCGTCAAAACTCAGCCGGTAGCCGCTCGAAAACATTCCACTTAACCATAGTGTCTTAATCTCATTCGGCTCAACTTGCCACTGTGCCAAACGGGCCTCATTTTCCTTTTTGTTCAGGTCCCACAACTGGACATCAACAACTCCGCCCGCCTTTACAATGTCGCCCGTCTCGTCAATCGGCTCAACGTAAACGACCAGCTTTTTCTTTCCCGTTGCGCCCGGGGTCTTGTCGTCATCATAAAAGTTTGTGAATCTGCCGATTTTAATTGATTTGAGATGATATATCGCGTCGGCCCTTTTGTCCCCGGGCAGTGTCGAAAGCGACTCCGCCTGTTTTTTGAGCCGGTCGTTTTCCGTTTTTGTTTGTTCGAGCTGGTTTTGCAGGTCTGTCTTTTGCGAGGTAAGCTGCTGAACCTGCTGTGACAGCGTCGGCTTCCCTGATGACCCGGCGTTCCCGCAGCCAAACGCGAAAACCATCGCTAACGATGAACTCCAGACAACGAACAATGAACTACGAACTAAGAACATAATTCTCAATTCTTAAATTAGCTTTCTTTGTCTGACGCCTTGACTATTTCCGGCGCCTTTTGAATTATTCTGTCCGCCAGACCATACTTTATCGCCTCATCGGCGTCGAGCCACAGGTTCCTGTCGCAGTCCTTCTCGATTTTCTCAGCTGTTTGCCCCGTGTGCCTGGCAAGAATGGTATAGAGCCGCGCTCGCAGGCGAAGTATTTCTCTGGCCTCAATTTCCAGGTCGGTGGCAGGCGCAATTAATTCTCCCGAAATTAACGGCTGATGAATGAGGATTCTGTTGTTGGCGAGCAGGAATCGTTTTCCCGTTTTGCCGCCTGCCAGCAATACGGCTGCCATACTCGCCGCCTGCCCCACGCAGTATGTCGCCACGTCGCATCGCAAAAACTGCAT
>PLLM01000007.1 GCA_003141275.1 Phycisphaerales bacterium | reverse complement strand
TGGGTAGAATTGAGGGAGTTTAATAGTGCCGTAAAAATATGTATATTCGGAAACCATATAAACAGTAGTTAGGCAGCATCACGCACAAATGAAACTCTAAACCCACAAAAAGAAAGGAATATCATGAAGAAGTTCATCCACGCACTCGTTTTAGGAGTCTTTGGCTTCGGCTGCTTTTTTACATGGGTCATACTTTCGCTGGCTCCGCGTATCATGCACGAAGACTGGGCGCTGCCACACTTCACGGCTTTTTGCATCAGCCTCCGGCCAGTGGTGATAGCGTTGCCTATTTTGGCGGCGGTCTATTGCGTTTGGGTTTGGTTTCGCAGAGCAGACAGAGTTCCATCATGGATAGGCTTTTTCGCGGCTACGACAGGAGCTTTGGTGGTGGTTACGCTTCCCGCGATGCTTGCGGCCTATTTACCATTGCTCAAGGCGTTGAATCTTCTGGCGAACAAGTGACGGTCTATGCTGCCTAACAAATCGCTAAACGCTGATTTATGATTTATCGGCTGTGGATAACAAAAATACGGCTGTCCCTATGTACCCTCGGTTATTGTTCGTGAAAACCGAACTCGGGATGTGGTTCTTGTTTTTCTTTGATTTTCTGCGCTTTCTTGAACGTAACATTTACCTGACCAAGAGGAGGACAATCTATCCTTTTACCAGTTAGTAGTTCTTCGATTGTAAGGATTTGTAATTTTTGGTAAGGTTCGTTTCGCCAAGGCGATTTGTAAAAACCTGCGCTTGCCGCTTCTGCCCGCATGGGTTTTGTGGGTTTTTCCATAGAAAGCAAGACGCCTATTTGAGCATTTTCACGGTCGAGAACTCCGCGCAAATCCCTGACGTGCGATACTGTTGTATTTCCAGCTTTAACCGAAAATATAATCTGCTTTGTTTTTGCCTTTGCACTATCGGCCTCATCATGGAAATAAAGCCGACCATCTATTCCTTTGTCTGCGCCTTTCTTTTGCTCAATAGGTCGAGCACCTACCAAACCTAATGCCCACCATTGAAATTGATATGGGTCATTTTCTGCAAGAACTTTCGCATCGGGCAGAGAGACTGGCTCCCCTATAACATTGAATTTTATTGTGTCCCTCCAAGTATCGTTGAGTCGCTTCTTGATAACGACCATAGCTGCTTGTGTGATGTCAATTCCTATCCATCGACGTTTTAATTCAATAGCTGCGGCAATAGTTGTTCCGCAACCGCAAAACGGATCCAACACAACGCCGTCCTTTGGACAAGAACTATCTATGATTCTTGCGAGAATCCCAATAGGTTTTTGTGTTTGATAACCCAAACGTTCTGGGTCTGTCGGACCAAGCCAAGCAACATCATGGTCAATACCTTCTTTAGTACCGAATACAGTTCCTTCCGTATAGGGCTGGTAACTCCAAATATCTTGTAAGGGTTGTCCGTTTCTGTCAAGGAGATATCGTACCGGAGTAGGCCATGCAGATCCCTCCTTAATATCAATTAGTCCGGCCTTATATAAAGTTTCAAGTTTATCTAAAACACCCAGTTTTTGAAATTCCACTGGCATTTGTTCAGTTAGGAATCCCGGTATTGCCCAATGTCTTTTTTTTGCTGATGGGTCAAAGCCCCTCCACTTTGCTCCAGATTCTCCAGATGTTGCGCCTGCTCCGGTGAGTATATTTCCTCCACTTGTGAATTTATAAGATCCATCGGCTTCTTTTTTATATCTATGCTCAACGTGACCTTTCATATAAGGTCGTCTTGCAATTTGAAAGTAATATTCGTTTGTTTTGGAGTAAAATAAAATAGTGTCGTGAATCGGCCCAAAGCTACGTCGTGGGTTGTGAGCACCTGTTCGTCTCCAAATAATTTCATTCTTGAAGTTGACAGGATTAAACACCGCATCCATTAACATCTTTAAGTAGTGGCTCGCAGTTGGGTCACAATGAAGATATATCGAGCCGGTTGGTTTGAGGACACGGTGTAATTCTACAAGTCGCGGAGCCATCATCGCAAGATATGCAAGCATATCACTTTCACCGAGGCATGTGCGAAATGCCTGCATCACCTGCGAAACTCTTTGATGTCCGCTCTCGACTACTTCCTGATATGCTGCTGCTGCTGATCGATCCCATTGCCATGTATCTTCAAAGGCCCTGATTTGCGATGCTGAACGGCTACCGTTGTGTTCAGCGAAAAGCACATTATAATTCTGGTCGCTCTTGAAAGGCGGGTCTAAGTAAACCAGATCGACTGATTCATTTTCGATGTAACGACGAAGAATATCAAGGTTATCACCGTAGTAAAGAAGATTCTCTGCCATTATGATTCCTTTCAATCAATGGACTGATAACATTATAAACTTATTCAAGACCAAAACAAGTTGAACTATTCAGAATGTGCCAACTTGCCGTGAACCAGAAGCGGTTCACGACTTGGCCATGTCACAAAACCCTTAACCTATGATAATCTTCGTTTTTTAGCTTAATAACCGAGGTTATGGAAAATTCAATCTTGCGAATTTCCCATGGTGTATTCGTCTCGCGTATCTCGTATGTCGTATATTGTAATTTGGATGCCACCGGAGGAATAGGGCGTTCAGCCGAGGATGAGATTGGCGGTTGAGAAGTAAAAGATGAGGGTGGCAATGTCGGTGGCTGCGAGGACGATGGGGCCTGCGGCGACTTTAGGGTCGATGCGGAATTTTCGAATGAGTGTTGGGACAATAACGCCGAGGAGGCAGGCGGTGATGACGGCAAACCAGATGCTCAGTCCGATTGCGAGGCCCTGCCAGACGACGTTTCTCCAGAGATAGGCGATTACGCCTACGACGAAGCCGGAGCCGGCGCCGAGGAGGACGGAAGTGAGCAGTTCTTTGCGGACACTCGTCAATATGCGCCGCCAGGAGACGTTTCGCTGCAAAAGCACCTGGAGGGTAAGGGCCATCGACTGGATGCTGACGCTTTCGGCGATTGCCAGGACGACGGTGATGAACATCGCGAGAATGGCGAGCTCGCTGAGGAGCAGCTCGTATCGGCTGGCGATGAATGCGCAGAGTATGCCGCTGGAGATATTGCAGAAAAGCCAGGGGAACCGGCCTTTGAAATCCGACAACGGAGAAACCTTTTTGCCGATGGAGACGTGGACGCCAATCATCTGGAAGACGTTTTCGAGCTGTTCCTGGTGGGCGATAGAGACGACCTCATCGGTAAACAGGTTGATATCGACGATGCCGAGGATTTTATTTTCGTCATCGACTACGGGCAGAGCCAGGAAGCGATGCATGGCGAAAAGCTCGCAGGCGAACAGGACGGGCTGCGAAGACGGGATTGAGACGGGTGAATGGACCATAATCGACGAGATTTTCGTCTGCGGGTCGCTTGTGAGCAGGTTTCTGACAGGGGCAACGCCTGTGAGACGGTTTTGCTCATCAGTGACATAAAGATAAAGGATATCGCCGGAAGATGCGTGATTCCTGATGGATTCTATGGCGTGGGCTACGGTTTCGTCGTGTTTAAGCGTGACGAAATCAGTCCGCATATAGGCGGAGACGGGTTCCCGCAGATTATGGTCGCTCAATTTAGCCGGCATTGAATACCTTTCGGCTGCAACTATACCATAAAACTCCGTAGGAATTCAACAATCGTGAGGGGCTTTCTTTGTTCCGATTTCTTTTTGACAGCCGGCTTAAATACTATAAGATTCACTATCTTTAACACGAAAACTGATTGGCTCGAATGGGGATAATGGTATGCGTAAGGTTATCGCAGGGTTCGCAGTGGGGGTTTTAATTCTTATGTGTTCGACTTCGGCTAAGGGGTATCAGAACTTCAAGGTGGCGATTTACGCTCCGGCTCGCGACGTGAACAGGATGAGCGACGCCAACTGGCTGGCGACACGCTGGGACGAGATAACGAGGCAGGTGAAGGTCGATAAGATTTATTTAGAGACGCACCGCAGCGAGCTGCTGGTGGATGAGAATACGGTATTGGCGGCAAAGAAATTTTTCGAGGATAAAGGCGTTGAAGTGGCCGGGGGCATCACTTATACGATTAAGGAAAACTTCCCTTTTCAGACGTTTTGTTATACAAGGCCCGAGCAGCGCAAGAAAGCCAAAGAGATAGCCGAATACACGGCGAGATTGTTTGACGAGATAATACTTGACGATTTCTTTTTTACCAACTGCAAATGCGAATCGTGCATCAAGGCCAAGGGTGACAAAAGCTGGTCGGAATTTCGGCTTGACCTGATGAAAGGGGCGGCGAGAAACCTGGTAGTGGGGCCTGCCAAGGCGGTGAATCCGAAGGTGAAAATGGTAATCAAGTACCCGAACTGGTATGAGCATTTCCAGGGATGCGGGTTCAACCTCGAGGCACAGCCGAAAATTTTCGACGGGATATACACGGGGACAGAGACAAGAGACCCGGTTTATTCGGACCAGCACCTTCAGCAATACGAGGGTTATCTGATATATCGGTATTTCGAGAACATAAAGCCGGGCGGCAACGGCGGCGGGTGGGTCGATACGTTCGGGGTTCGATATATGGACCGCTACGCGGAGCAGTTGTGGCTGACGCTGTTCGCCAAGGCGCCGGAGATTACGCTTTTTAACTTCAGTTTGATGCTTCAGCCCATACCGCAGGAATACCGTGCCGACTGGCAGGCCGAGCAGACGAGCTTCGATTTTAATGAGATGATGAAGCCGATAAAACAGGCGGACGGCACTACGGTTGCGCCAAGCTCAATGGCAAGACCAGCCGGTTATAGCTTAGAGCTGGTTGATAAATTTTTAGGCAAGCTGGGTAACCCGGTCGGAGTCAAAAGCTACAAGCCATATCATTCGGTTGGTGAGGATTTCCTGCATAACTATATTGGTATGTGCGGGATGCCGATGGATTTGATGCCTGAGTTTCCCGCGGAGGCCAACGTGATATTCCTGACCGAATCGGCGAAGTTCGACAATAAAATCGTGGCTAAAATCAAAAAGCAGTTAGTTGACGGCAAGACAGTCGTAATCACTTCAGGTTTGTATAAGGCGCTGCAGGGGCAACCCTTCGACAAAGCTCAGGGTGGGGGCATCGAGGACATTGTCGAATTGAGAATAGGCGACGAAAAGGCACGCGCTAAACAATTCCAGCGTCGATGGGGCCCGGTATATGAATCCAGGCAGGAGATTATAATTCCGCAGATTAAATATCTTACCAATGATTCGTCGGAGGAGATTTTCTGCCTGACGAGCAGCAACGGCTATCCTGTTTTACACTCGGCGAATTACGCGAACAGCCGATTGTACATCCTGACGATTCCCGATAACTACGGGGATTTATACAATCTGCCCGCGGAGGTACTGACGCAAATCAGGGCCGTACTGGCAAAAGAGATGTATGTCCGATTAGACGGCCCAAGCCAGGTAGCGATGTTTGTTTACGACAACGACACATTTATCGTGGAGTCATTTTTGCCAAAAGACGTTGACGTAAAAATTGTAGCGGACAAGCGAATAAGCAAATTGAAAGATATACTTACAGGCGAAGAACTCGCAGGCGAGGCGATATCGACCCAGCCGATACGATTCGGACAAGCGGCGCCACCGCCGGATAAGATGGCTTTCAAAATGACAATCAAGCCGCATTCTTATCGCGTCTTCAAATGCGAATGATACCCTTAGATATCAACATTGCTGTCCGGCGGATAAATATGGGGAATTTCGAATAAAACAGCATCAACTCAAGGGAAAGGCAAATCTTATGAAACAAATCCTGTTTTTTATGATGTGTATTTCTCTGACGGCTGCCGGCTTTGCCGGGGCGGACGTATCGGACAAGAACGTTCAATTGCTTCAAGCAGTGCAGGATGGCAACCTCCCGGCCGTGCAAGCTCTTTTAGCTGATGGCGCTGATGTTGATGCGAGGGACGACAACGCCTACGCAGTTAACCTGATGGTGTCGGCGTACAATGGCAGTACGAAAGTCGTCAAGTTACTGATAGAGGGTGCTAATGTCAACTCGAAGAGAGGCGCAACAGCCCTGTGGATAGCGGCGTACAACGGTCATACGGAAGTCGTCAAGCTCCTGCTGGAAAAGGGCGCCGATGTTGATGCGAAAATAATTACAGGCGGTGATACGACCCTGATGACGGCGGCGGCGATGGGCCGCACAGAAATTGTCAAACTCCTGCTGGAAAAAGGCGCCGATGTTAATGCGAAGGATAACGGTGCAACTGCCCTGATTTGGGCGGTGAATAACGGCCATATCGAAACCGTCAAGCTCCTGCTGGAAAAGGGCGCCGACGTTAATGCGAAATGGGGCGATAACACGGCCCTGATGACGGCAGCGCTGAAAGGATATACCGAAATTGTCAAACTCCTGCTGGAAAATGGTGCTGATGTCAAAGCGAAAGAGACCTTTGCCGGTGGAACAGCCCTGATGACGGCAGCGGGCAACGGGTATACGGATATAGTCAAGCTTCTGCTGGAAAAGGGTGCCGATGTCAATGCGAAGTATAACGAGGGTGGAACGGCCCTGATGTCGGCGGCGCAGAACGGTCATACAGAAATCGTCAAGCTCCTGCTGGAAAAAGGTGCCGATGTCAATGCTGTAGGTGGAAAAGTCCTGATAGGTGCGGCGAACGGGGGCCATACCGAAATCGTCAAGCTCCTGCTGGAAAGGGGCGCTGATGTTAATGCCGCAGGTGGAACGGCTCTGATGACAGCGGCGGCGATGGGTCGTACAGAAGTTGTCAAACTCCTGCTGGAAAAGGACGCCGATGTAAATGCGAAGAGCAACATCTTTGGAACATCCCTGTATATGGCGTCGCAGCAGGGCCATACCGAAATTGTCAAGCTTCTGCTGGAAAAGGGCGCCGATGTTAATGCGAAAATAACCATCGATGGTAAAATGGTAACGGCCTTATGGGTGGCAAAAAAGGGAGGTCATACAGACATCGTACAAATGCTTGAAAAAAGCGGCGCAAAGGCGCCGGAGACAGATTTTAACCTGCCGGCAGACCGCCCAAAAGATATAGTAAAGGATGCCCCGGAACTACAGAAGATAAAAGGGTGGATAAACAGTGAACCGATAAAATTGGCAGACCTTCGCGGTAAGGTTGTATTGTTGGATTTTTGGGGGACGTGGTGCGGTCCCTGTGTGGGGAGTATGCCAAAGTTAATGGACCTGCACGAGAAGTATCACGACAAGGGATTGGTCATTATCGGTATCCATGATGATTCGATGAATTCTGTAAAGGAACTGGAAAAGAAAATTGAGGAACTGAGTAAAAAAGCGTGGAATGGAAGAAAGATACCCTTTGCCGTCGCACTGGACGGCGGAGGATATTGCAAGATTGAGGGGTCAGAATTGCCAGCCCGAGGAGCGACAACCGCGGCATACGGGATACAGGCCTTTCCGACGATGGTGCTGATTGACAAACATGGCAAGGTTATCAGTAATAGCTATCACCATTTCGATAGCGACGACAAAAGGCTGGAGAAACTTCTGGCTGGCGACTGAATCTGAGGGCTTACTAAAGCAGAAGGAAATAAAATGGAAAGGCGAAAAACAAATCCAGCCCTTACTATAGGTCTTGTATAATTTGTTTTAAATCTGTGTTAAGCCACGTCAATCCATCTCCTTTTTGGCAGACGAAGCATCGCATCCTCAAACGTTTAACATAACCTTTCCGATATCGCCTATTTCGGACTGATAGAGATATAGATATAAACAGGGTGGTTCATCCATTTCCTCGGGGCGTACTGTTCAAAACAGCGGGCCGGGGTCACTTTTTATATATTACAAATTTTCCATCCTTGACCGTAAGCTTCTCGTATGCGTTCATATCAAGGCCGTTGTGGTCTTTGGATGAGAAGTTAAAGACGCCTGCTATACCGACGACGCCCTTCAGATTTTCCATAGCGTCGCGGACCTTCTCCCTGTCGGTACTGCCGGCTTTTTTGATTGCCTCGGTGAGAACCAGCAGCGCATCGTATGTGTGGCCGCCAAAGGTGCTCGCGTCCTCTTTGAACCGGCTCTCGTAATCCTTTTTGTATGCAATAAGCACCGCCTTCTGGGGGTGATTATCGGGCAGCTCATCGGCAACAAGCAGACGTCCACAGGGGAATATAGTTCCGTTTGCGGCCTCGCCGCCTGCCTGGACGTACTTTATGTTCCCAAAGCCGGAACTCTGAAACAGGGGGACATCCAGACCAATCTGCCTCATATTCCTGGCAACCAAACTCTGAGCGGGAACAATGGACCAGTTAACTACCGCGTTAACGTCCTGGCCTTTTACCTTAGTGAGCAGTCCAGTCAAGTCGGTCTCCTGTGTGTCGTATGCCTCGGAGATGGCAATGGTGATGCCGGCAAGTTCCGCGAGATTGGCGAGCTGTTTGCCGCCCGCAACTCCGTAGCCGTCATTGCTTGTTATCACGCCTATCCTCTTGATGCCTTTTGCCTTCATAACCTGGTAAATATGTCTCACTGCATCACTGTCTTTCTGCGGAACTTTGAAGACGTAACTGGCGACCGGGTTGACAATATCTTCAGCGGCTGCACAGGAAAGAAGAATGGTCTTGCTCTCCTGGCAGATATTCTTGATTTGCATTGTCTCACCGCTTGTCGATGGCCCGATTATCGCAAGAACATTCTCCTCATCAATAAGCTGCTTGGCGAGGGAAATAGCGTTTTCCGGCTTGCCGCCTGAGTCCTTCATGAGCAGCTCAATCTTGTGGCCGTTGACGCCGCCTTCCTTGTTTATCTTTTCGATGAGCATTTCGGCGGTCTTCGCCTCAGGCGCACCGAGATACGATGCCCTGCCGGTTATCGCGAAGATTGCTCCGACCTTGATTGCCGGTGCATCCGCCGCTTTCTCGGCCCCCGAAACGCTAATGGCACATATCAAAACGAGGATTCCAATAATTTTCGCCAGATACTTTCTCATAATCACCTTTTTTTCCTATACCAAAATGTTCCAGCTCATATTAACCGTTCATAATTCCAGGTCACCGTTTTTTGCGACTGTTCCTATTTTGGACTGATGGGGATATAGATATAAACAGGACGGTTCATCCATTCCCGTGGGGCATACTGCTCGAAGCAGCAGGCGTTTTTGTCGATTTTGTAACGTGATTTGGGCAGCCAATCGCTATAGATGTATTGGTAGGTTTTGCCCATATCCTGGCTTGCGCATTTGAAGACGGCGTATTTGGCGGCGGGGATATTGCGGGTTACAAGATTCGGGTCGGGTACTTTCGCGTCGCTGTGGACGGCCATCCCGGCGAAATAATCAAATGTATCTTTTTTGTCCGTCGCGAAGGTGACACCAAGAAGCTGCCAGCCGGTGCTGATGGGGCGAAGCTGCGTTCTGTATTGTTCGAAGGCGTCCCATATTTTTGTGTATGTTTCGGGGTTCTTCTGGTCAGCGGAGGTAATGCGGGTTTGAATGCCCATTATGGTGAAGGCATCCCTGTCTTTTAAATCGTAGTTCATCGAAGTTACTTTTTCGGCTTTGGCGGATGTTTTAGGGGCAGGTGAGGCCTTTTGGCTTTCATTGCATCCCTGTGTCATAATGGAGGTCATTACTATTATTGCAACGATGAGGTTTCTTACGGTTCGCATGCTATTGTCCTTTCAGCAAAATGAAATAAACTGTTTTTTGTCAGGAGGGTAATTATAATTACTATGAGGTGGTTTTAGCAAGGGCGAACAATATGTTTTTGAAAGGTGAGGACAATGCGAAGACGGGATGTTTTGGCGTTGCCGATTCTGGCGGCGGCAGGGGGATATAGCTCGAAGATGGTTTTGGCGGATTCAGAAAAACCCGGGAAAAGCGATTTGGTTGAAAAAGCCAAAATCGCGATGCTGTGTATGCAGCGGGCAAGCTGGGAGCAGGGTGTGGCATCTCACGCGATGATAGAGCTGGGAGAAAAAGACATAATTGTGCTGATGGGTAAGGAGGCCGTTATCCGCAGGAAAGAAGACGGGCGGGTGGCGATGCTTGGAACGGAAAGCGCGGTAACGGACCCCGGCTCGAATGGGGCTGCGATTTTGTATGCCTATAAAGTTACCGGTGACAAGAAACTAAAAGACGCGGCGGATGCGTTATATACATATCTCAAAAAGAGGGCGCCCAGAACTGAAAATGGGGCGATATGTCACGTTACGCCCGGCATGGAGATATGGAGCGACGCGATGTTTATGACGCCGCCGTTTTTGGCGCTTATGGGCGATTTCGAGGAGACGATTCGGCAGGTCGATTGTTACAGGGGATTTTTGTGGAACAAGGAAAAGAAGCTGTTTTCGCATATATGGGATGACAAGAAGAAGGTTTTCAAGCATGAGGCGTGCTGGGGCGGGGGCAACGGGTGGTGTGCGGCTGGGATGGCGCAAATAATCGATACACTGCCGAAGGATAAGGAGGATGAGCGCAAAAAGCTGATTGGCTATACGGAGGAATTATTGGACGGCTGCATTTCTTTTATGAGGCCCGACGGGTTGTTTCACGACGTGGTTGACGATACGAATACGTTTGTCGAGACCAATTTGTCGCAGATGTTAGCGTATTCGATTTACAAGGGGGTAAAATCCGGCTGGCTGAAAAATAGTTACCTCAAATCGGCGGACAAGATGCGGGCAGGAGCGCACACCAAGGTTGATGAGTATGGCGTTGTGCAGGGGGCGTGCGGGTCGCCATTGTTTGACAGGTCGGGGACCAGCACGGAGGCGCAGGCGTTTTTGCTTATGATGGAAGCGGCGCATTCGCGCCTGGCCGGCTGATAACGGCGTAGTGCCACGGGTTATTGAGTGCGTATCTGCCGAAATCGAAACGGCAAAACCACCTTCGCGAAGAAGGATTAAACAAACCCTAAATTAAACCTGCTATCTCTTTCCTTTCTGCCGGTGCATATATTGCGCCAACCACTCAAGGATATTTTATTACAAGATTTTTTCTGTCGTAAGCCCCATTCCCCTAATTACTTATGGATGGCCTCTTATTTTATATCTGTTTTTATGTTTACAATTGCGATTAAATTCCTATAGTCAATTCCAGTTATAGATTTTAATAGGAAGATAGAATCTATGGAACACCCACATACCCAAGTCGGAGGGCATTTCTATGGCTAAGAGAATCA
Organism: Phycisphaerales bacterium; assembly: GCA_003141275.1. Taxonomy (GTDB): domain Bacteria; phylum Planctomycetota; class Phycisphaerae; order Sedimentisphaerales; family Anaerobacaceae; genus Fen-1362. Next base: position 2,022 of record PLLM01000007.1, on the reverse strand, counting down.
TTCTAATCTCATCATTTCCGCTTCTTGTCGCCATTGCGATTATCGCGATTGTTCTGGCTGGTATCGGGCGGGGGCAATTAACAGTTACTCTGGCGGATATTGAGCAGGCAAAATCACAGATTATTTCATTGGTGGAAACCGGCAAATTAGATGACGCGAACGCGGCGGTTGATAAAATTATGGTTTTACCCGCCAGCCGTGATAAAGGTTACGCCTTACAGCAGATTGCCGGGAAATATCAAGACGCGGGACAGGCGGACAGGGCGATAACAATCGCTGATTACGTTTTGAAGAACTGGCCAAAGGAGAGTTTTGCCGTCTGGGCGGGGATGTCGATGGCTATTTCGCAGATTGATAAGGGTAATACAGCCGACGCCGAGGCGACAACTTCACGGATGACAGCCGATTACGCGGATAATAATGATTTGCCCGTGGCGTTATGCGTTGTCGCCGATACATATTCCTGGCGAAAGAAGTTTGACAAGTCAGAGAAATTATACGCCGTAATCGCGGACAAATTCCCCAATAGCGCTGTCGCGACAAAGGCCAGGTTAGCGGTGGTCGGCGTAAATGCTCTGGCTTTTATCGAGGACAAGGATTATTCGCGGGCAAAAGGGCAGGTGGATTTGATGATTACGGATTTCAATAATCAGCCCGACCTGCCGCCGATGCTGTTCCGTATCGGGCAGGAATTTACCTGGCAGCACAGATATGACGAAGCAAAAGACACGTTTGCCCGCATAGTCGATAAATCCCTGGCTGATTCGTTTTCAAGGGAGATTCAATTGTGGTCAGCGAGGGTAAATGTCTGTTCGTTTATCGGGAAAGCCAAAGATGAAGAAATTGTTGCTGCGACGGATAAATTGATGAGCGATTTCGCTGGTGATGCCGGATTGGCGGACGCGGTTTACTGGATAAGCAAGGAGTATGAGTGGAAAAAGGGCACTACGATTAACAGGATCGGCTGGTACGATACGCCTAACAGCGTATATCAGAAAATAATGCAGGAGTTCGGCGATACGCCTTATGGCCAGGAGGCCCAATGGGACCAGAAACGATTAGCACACCGGATGAATATCTTCAAACTGATGCAGGAGCCGAACCAGGCCGCAACGGATGCCGCGATTGAAACTATGGCAACAGACCTTAAAGGCAGGCCTGAGCTTGCCAGTGAATTATACTGGGTTGCCTGCGGCTACGAGGAACATTCAGATAAATTGCAGCAGGCAAAGCAGATTTATGAGCGGCTCGTAAAGGATTGCCCGGGAACGGATGAGGCGGACAGGGCCGCCCTTGATATCCGGCGAAGGATTCTTAGCGATGTTCTCGATTCAGGCGATGTAAACTCGGCTTATACGCTGGTGGATATGTTTATCGCCGACTTCAAGCAGAATATCTACGCGGGTGACTGCCTTGGCCGGGTTGTAATAGGCTGCTATAAGAGGGCAGCGGAGCTTACGGCTCAGGGGCAACCGGAAAAGGCAATGCTGTATCACGATGTATCCGCGGATATCTGGGAGCGAATACAAAAAGAAAACCTGCAGATTATAAACGACCTTGCGTATTTATACTTCTACGCCGCCATCAATTATCACGAAATGGGCAGGTGGGCGGATGCCATCAACAATTATCAGAAGGTTGTTGAAGATTGGCCGGATTTTGAACACGCCTGCGGGATAGAGGCGGCAATCGGCTGGTGCTATGAAAAGTTGAGGGATGAGGGTGGAGTGCCGAAAGAGGAGATTAACCCCCTGATAGAACAGGCCTTTATAGCAGTTGTGGCCAATAGTTCCGGTTGCTACGCGACTAACGAAGTTGCATATCGACTTGCGGGGATGATGCTGGAAAAGGGCGACAAGGTCTCCGCCGTAAAATATTACAGAAAGTTTTTGGACACGGCCAAACCCTTCAGAGCTGATTCAGGTGCTCCCCCTCGTCTTCGCTCAAGACAGCCGCAGGATAGCCGGATAGAGACAGTAAAGGCCAAAATTGCTGAACTGGAGGGTACGAACTAATGAGAAC
>PLLM01000034.1 GCA_003141275.1 Phycisphaerales bacterium | reverse complement strand
GGGCGAGGTATAGGTGATGAACAAACGTCAGCCGATATTTGCGGTTTGCGCTGTGAGCGCCATTGTCCTGACAATGGTCGCGGGGTGCAGCCCTGATTTTCATAAGGCCGATGCCGACAAGGAGGTTTACAAAATTATCGATGCCAAGTGGCAGGATAATTTCGGCCAAAAAGCCAACTATGTCATTTCCGACGCAAACACCATATCCACCCCCAACGACGTGAACGTTGCCAAAGCCCCGGTTTTCGAAGAACCCCTGACACTGGCACAGGCAGTCGCCATAGCCACAAAATACAATCGGGACTATCAGTTCCAAAAAGAAGAGCTTTATTTGCAAGCTCTGGCGCTGACAGGGGAACGCTACAAATATGCCCTGAAGTGGTTTGGAACTATCGACGCTGAATACAACAAAAATGCAGTGTCGCCTGGAAATACAATCATTGAATCGCCTGAAAATAAAACCATTAAAGCAGAAAGTGGTGTCGAAAAAACATTCATTACGCCGGACGGAATTTTATTAAACACCAGTTTGGTCTTTGACTGGACAAGATTTATAACAGGCGATACACGCACCACACTAAGCGGCGTTTTGAGCGGCACACTGGACATCCCCTTGCTCGGCAAAGGTGCAGGCAAAACCGCATGGGAGAACCTGACACAGACAGAACGAAATGTTTTATACCAGATACGCACGTTCAACCGCTATCGCCAGACCTTTGTAGTCGATACTATTAACGCTTATTACGGCGTCCTGCAGCAGAGAGACGGCGTAACCAACGCGAAGAACAACTGGAACAGCAGCGTCGAATACCGGAAACAGGCGGAAATGGAGGCCAAAACCGGGCGAACAGCTCCTTACGAAGTTGACCAGGCCAGGCAGCGGGAACTTAGCGCTTATGACAGCTATGTAATAACCCTTCAGCTCTACGAACAATCGCTCGACTCATTCAAAATCAGGTTGTCATTGCCGGTCAATACTCCGCTTGAGCTGGACCAGAATGAACTTAGAGCGCTGCAAAACTACGGCACAACCGCACCGCAATACTCAATTGATGACGCAATCGAAACCGCGCTCAGCTGCCGGCTGGATTTAGTCAATTCCGCAGATGCTGTCGATGACGCTCAACGTAAAGTCAAGCTTGCCTCCGAGGGACTTGGGCCTCAGCTCGACCTTACCGGCAGCGCAAATGTCAACTCACAGGGCAACGAACATATAGACAACTTCCAATTTCACAGGGGAACTTATAACTGGGGGCTCTCCGCCGATTTACCCTTTGACAGGAAAAATCAGCGAAACACCTACCGGCAGGCCTTGATAACATTGGAACGCCAGCAGCGGGCATACAGCCAGAGCGTTGATTCAGTTGTACAGGACGTCCGCCAGGCATATCGTCAATTAATGGCAACGGCGGAACAGTTTATTACCCAGAAAAAAAGCTTGGCTATAGCCGAGGAAAGAGTTAAAAATATGCCGTTGCTGCTTAAGTCAGGCCGGGCAAAAACCAGAGACCTGCTCGATGCTCAGGACTCGCTGCTACTGGCACAAAACAACCTTACTTCAGCGCTGGTGGGCCACACAATCGCCAAACTAAGTTTCTACCGTGACGTCGGCATATTGCAGGTCAAACCAGACGGAATGTGGACACAATCCGAAACATCAGTATCCAGAGACCAGACAAATGACCGAGAACAAAGCAAACAATCTTCCGAAGGCAACCTCTAAACCGGCCTGGTGGCGAAGCAAATGGTTTATCGCCGCCGGTTTAGTCACCGTTATTATAGCGGCGTTGATTATGACACTGGCCGCGAATAAAACCTCCACGTCCACACAGTCCAAAACTCTCAGCACCTTCGTCGCTCGCCGAGACAACCTTACCGTTACCGTTACCGAAAGCGGCAGTATCAAGGCACAAAAATCCATCGACCTCAAATCCGAAGTCGAAGGCCGGGCAACAATCATCAATATCGTTCCGGAAGGTTCTATTATCACCCCCGAAGACATCAATAACAAAATCCTTGTCGAGCTTGATTCGGGCGACCTTAGAGAACAGCTAACCCAGCGACAAATTGATTTCACCACCGCAGATGCAAGCTATGCGCAGGCAAAAGAGGCCTACGACATACAGGTCAAACAAAACGAAAGCGATATTACAGCGGCGGAGCTTAAAGTAAGATTCGCCCTTCTGGACTTCCAGAAGTATCTCGGCGACACACTCGCGAATCATATTATCGACACCGTTAAAGAAGTAAACGACCCCAACATCGATATTATGGACCTGATCAATATCAATGAAATACTCCGGAACGCAAATAACCTCGGCGGCCAGAGTTCACAGGATATTAACGGCTGGGAGGACAAAATCAAACTGGCGTCTGCAAATCTCGCAAACGCACAATACCAGCTCGAAGGAACACAGGAGCTTTATGACGCGAATTACGTCGCTAAAATCGAGCGGGACCGCGACATACTTTCAAGAGACAGTTATGAAATACAGGAGAAAGAGGCAAAAGTCTCGCTCGATCTCTGCAAGCGTTATGATTTTCCAAAACAGGTCCAGACATTTTTAAGCGCTTACTTCGAATCAAAACGCAACCTTGCACGCACTTACGCCAGGGCACGCGCGCAACTGGCCCAGGCCAAAGCCCAGCTCGAAAGCGCAAAGGCCCGGCTGGACCTTCAGACGGACCGTCTTGAAAAAAGCAAAAAGCAATTCGCCGCCTGCGTTATGAAAGCGCCGGCGCCTGGTTTGGTTGTTTACGGTTCGAGTCTGAACCCGTGGCATAGATACAGCGGCGAAGGTCTTATCGCCGCCGGCGAGCAGGTTTACCAGAGACAGCTCATCATCACGCTGCCCGATACATCATCAATGATGGCCGAAATAGCAGTCCACGAGTCATCCGTCGATAAAATCAAGCCGGGGCAGAAAGCAACTATTGTTATGGATGCTTTTCCCGACCAGACATTCAACGGCGAAGTTAACAAAGTCGCCTCACTGCCGGACCAGCAGCGAAACTGGCTCAGCCCGGACATCAAGGTCTATACGACCGAGGTCGACATCGATGGAACCCACGACTTCCTCAAACCTGGAATGTCCGCCCGCGTCGAAATTCTCGTCGATTATATCCCTGACGTTCTCATTGTCCCCGTCCAGGTTGTGGCAAATCGAAGTGGTAAAAAGGTTTGCTTCGTCGTCAATGGCGGCAAAATAAAGGAAAGAGAGGTCAAAACAGGTCAGTTCAACGACATCTCTGTTGAGATTCTCGAAGGGCTTAAAGAGGGCGAAGAGGTATTGCTTAATCCACCGAGAATCACCGAGACAAAGACCGAGCCAAACCATACGACAGACAAATTCCAAAAGCCACAGGCACAAGATAAGCAGCCGACAAAGAATGAGCCGGCGGAAAACCACACTGAAATTCGAGACCCAAATAGAGCCGGCCTAAAATTGCCCGACCCCAACCATATGAATGTGCAAACGAGAGAAAAAAGCGATGGAACAACCCCGCGACAAAACCCTTGATTTTACAAGCGACGGCCACATCCTCGTTTTTGACAAACTCTGCAAAAACTACCAGCTTGGCTCCGTCGAGCTTAAAGTCCTGCGAGAAATCGACCTCGTCGTAAAGAAAGGCGACTACCTTGCCGTGATGGGGCCCAGCGGCTCAGGCAAATCAACACTGCTCAATCTCATTGGATGCTTAGACAGGCCATCCAGCGGGAAATACTACCTCGGCGGCCACGACGTCTCCACCCTCGACGACAACGAGCTTTCCGCAATACGCGGCAGGCACATAGGTTTCGTCTTCCAGTCATTCAACCTGATTTCGCAACTGAATGTTCTGGAAAATATCGAGGTTCCGATGTTCTATCAGGGTATGTCTGAACATCGAAGCAAAGTCAGGGCAATAGAGCTGGCTGAAATGGTGGGACTCGGCGACCGCGTCAACCACAGGCCGACAGAACTAAGTGGCGGCCAGCAGCAGCGAGTCGCTATCGCAAGATCGCTGGCAAACGACCCATTGATTATTCTCGCGGATGAACCCACCGGAAACCTCGACAGCCAGAGCGGCAGGGACATCCTTAATATACTCGATATGCTTTACCAGCAGGGCAAAACTCTCATCATTATCACGCACGATGAGGATATCGCCAAACATTCACAAAGAGAAATACGCCTCTTCGACGGACGAATAGACAAACAATGGTATAACCGCTGATATATGTTCTTATATAGAACCAAACGAACGCTGAAACTTGGCATTAAGAGCTTATGGCTTCATCGTCTCCGCTCTACGCTTACTGCGCTTGGCATCATATTCGGCGTCGCATCAGTCATCGCGATGCTCGCCATCGGCGAAGGCGCAAGCAGAGACGCAATGGCACAAATCGCACGACTCGGCTCGCTCAATATTATCGTCAAAACTGTTCAGCCTTCCGAAGACCAGCACGCCACGGGCCAGCAGCAAAGCTTTCAGGAATACGGCCTTACTTATGATGACGCCGAACGTTTCCGAAACAGCATTCCCGGTGTACAAGTTATCGTCCCAGTCCGGCGAGTCGCGCATCAGGCCTGGTATCGAAACCGCAAAATTCCCGTCGAAGTCATTGGCACCGTCCCCTGGCATCTCGAAACATCCCCCATCCGGCTGGTAATGGGCAGGTTCCTCTCCGGTTACGATATGGATTACAAGCAGGATATTTGCATAATCGATGAACGGGTTATGAATGAACTGTTCAAATTCGACGCCCCCCTCGAACAGTTTATCAAAATCGGAAGCGACTATTACTCGGTCGTCGGCATCGTCAGCACACAACCCATCGCGGTTTCTTCAGAGCAGCAGGAAGCAAAAAATGTTGAGGCAACAAAAAAACAAGCCGGGGCAAACGCAGGGAACATCTACATTCCCTTAACAACGGCTAAAAACCGCTTCGGCGAAATGTCGATACAAGCAAGCAGCAGCGCAGGCCGAAGAGTGGAAAAAGTGGAACTGCAGGAAATCATTGTCAAGGTCGCCGATGCCGACCTCGTTTTGCCTACCCGCGATATCCTCCAAACCGTCCTCGAAAGATTCCATAAAAAAAACGACTATGAATTGACCGTGCCCCTCGAACTTCTGGAGCAGGCAAAACGCACACAGCGAATCTTCAGTATCGTTCTCGGCTCCATCGCCGCAATCTCGCTTCTCGTAGGCGGTATCGGAATTATGAACATAATGCTCGCCACCGTAAGCGAACGAACACGTGAAATCGGCATTCGCAGGGCGCTGGGCGCAAGGAAGAAAGACATCATCTTCCAGTTCCTATCAGAGACCCTGCTTTTGACCTTTGCCGGCGGGATACTCGGTATCTTCTTCGGGTGCACAATACCATTCTTCGTAACCCATTTCGGCAATATGCCGACCGTAATCACCGCCTCGTCACTTTTGCTCTCATTTGGTATATCGGGCGCGGTTGGTATCGCCTTTGGTATGTACCCGGCTTATCGGGCCGCAAATATGGACCCAATCGAATCCCTACGCCACGAATAACAGCCAAAATAAAAAGGCTGCAAAATAATTTGCAGCCCTTTTATTCAGATTCAATTTGCCTATGCTATCTTATTCACTGTCATAGAGCCACCACTCGGCAAACGCCGCCAAATCATCAAGCTGCACATTACCGTCGCGGTCGCGGTCAGCACCACTACACCAAGCGTTTGACCGGGAGCAATTTGTTTTCTGCCACTGGGCAGCAAAAACTGCATAATCCGTGAAGTTATATAAATAAGGCGACAGATAAGCGCCGTCGATTACCTGCTGAGTTATACCCGGTCCCTGCCATGCGACCGCTATATTATCGCCGCCTGTGCCTTCTTTATGTAATGCCTCGATGTAATATTTGTGCCCGGCCAATAATGGTTTTGCTGCTGACTGCTGATTAGATTCTTTATTCCATACGCGAGAATCCGTCCAGTTTGTCACATACGCAATCAGAACAGCATGGCAGGGATCATCGTCTGTGCTAAGCCTCAATTGGCTCGCATCGTCACTTGCAATCCAGAACGTATAGTTGCCGTTTGCAGGTGGATACAGATACCCGCGAATCCGCGTTCCGTAATTATCCGCCCAGTCCGTCGGGGCCTCCAGCGAGGTGAGCAATGCTCGCCCATTCGGATTAGTCGGGTAATTTATATCCGAGGTCAGACTGCTGACTGAAGTTCCTGAAATTCCAGTCCACCACTCACGAAGAATAAAGCCGGTGGCATCGCCGCTGACGACATTGATATTTACTGCTGTTGAGTTAGTTGGCCAGCCATTATTATCCGTAGCCCGTGCGAACAAACTGTATCGGCCCATGTTGACATCGTTCCACGTATAAGAATAGGGCGGTTCTGTAGCTTCACCAAGTTTTGTCGAACCCTGAAAGAATTCCACTTTTGTTACGAAGCCGTTAACAGCGGAAGCATTTGCCTCAATGACAATGTCGTCTCCCGATGAAAATCTATCGCCGTCGAGAGGCGAAGTTATGGAAACGTCTATCGGGGTTACCTGAAGCACAATATGGCAGACACTTGTTTTGGGAATAGTATATGTAAAGGAGTTATTTGTTATAGAACTGATTGGGGTTGTGGATGTAATGCTGGAGCTATTGTTATCGAATTTCCAGACCCTGCCGGCCAAGAAGGTTTGCGGACTGTTGATATTGAATGTTCCGGTAATATCGTTAGTTTGGCTTTTATTGATAACCATAAGATGAAGCTCATTGTCATTGCTTGCGAATACAGAGGCGTAAATAGAGCTGTTCACCTTATCTGACATAGTCGCAGGAACGTTGGTATCACCGAAAGTCGAATGGACACCGTCGTAATTCCTGTACATTGTTACCGCTGTGTCAATATAGCCGCCACTTCCCCAGTAATTAGTCATATATACGCCATATTTGCAGCAAATGCCTAAGAAATCCGCTGTGGTAATACCGGTTGCCCATTGCGTTGAAGGGCCCCAGGTATATTCCGAGATTGCTATATTGGTGTCCGGAAAGTAAGTCTGTATGTCAGATTTAAATCTTGTGAGAATCGGCAAAAATTGCGCCCAATACGATTTGTTTATCCAGCTTGATCCGCCATCGGGATATGTATTATGCGGATAAACGTAATCTGTATCCCACAGGGTTCTCGGCGCCTGCATTCTCGCGTTAAATGTTTGAGGATCCTCTCTGTTATCACAAATGCCATGGTTGTTGCCATCATCCTCCGGGGGATACCAGTGAACATCAAGAACATCGAGGAGCCTTCTTCCATTGGCATCCGACGCCTTTTTCATTTCATCAAGATAATAACTTATGAACCAAGGTCGGCTTCCTTGCACGCTTGACCAGTCGGATGCACCGCACAGATTTAGGAACCCCGTGAACACGCAAAGGACAGGTCCCGTTATTTGGGCATTGGGGTCAACATTTTTGACTGCTGTCGCACAAGCAACGCCTTTGTCTCTAATTTCCTGGCATAAGGGATGTGCCGGGTGAACTTCGTAGTGAGTTGCATTCCAAATGTCAACCTCATTATCCAAAGAGTAGAATTTGACTCCGGTCGGAGTGCCTGCGTGGCCATATTTCCAAACGAGGAAATTCACGAATTCATCCATATAAACAACGCCGTCGGAAGTGTTTGGATTGTTCGGCGGACTGCAGAATGGAGCGCCTTTGGCGAATTGAACGGGATAAAAATACTGCGATGGGGCCGGTTGGCTATTCAAATCCACCCCAGAGATCGGCGCTGAGACGTAACCTGCCAATTGCAGTGTTACTATAGAGTCCTGGTTAATTGAATTAGACTGGTCGATGAGTTTAGTATAGCCCAGGCCGGGTACCGGCGGATTCGATGAATCCCACATCGTGTCGTTTTCGAAAAGATAGTCAGAACCGGCATTGGACCAGTTATTTTCCCAGTTATAGGCGGTGCAGCGGTTTCCGCCGATTCTTTGAATGGTGTAATCCGTGTTCATGTAAAAGTTTGTGCCGTATATGTATTTGCTGATGGGAGTTCGGCCCGTATCGGTTTTAATGGTATAAGTAACAGCAATAGGGGCGGCTTGAATCGACAAAGTTAATGAAATAAATAACCCCGATATTATGAAAATTTTGACCTTCATCGTATTATTTTCCTCAAAATATCTTTCAATGCTCCGTTTTATGGCGTGGCATAATGTATTATAACATATTTGACTATAGAAGATATGTCATCTATTGCCCGATAGATGTCTATTATTGACTTTGCCAAAGATTTCATAATACGTTCAAAAAATAACGACTTTTTCTGCTTAACATCCACCAATTATGGCAAGCGATTGCAGTCCCCTGAAAACATGCCTAAATTTTTGTGACAATTAAGAAAATATACATTATTAAGGTTACCATAAATGGGTTATCTTCTCAAGAAATAAAACGTAAGTGCTTATCAACAATGGCTTTGCGGCAATAAATTGGTGTACCCCCGTCAGCTTGTAAGCAGGTCAAATAGTTCAGGACTCAGCGATTGCCTGAGCTTTTGCAGGGCGCTAAGCTCGATTTGACGCACCCTCTCTTTGCTCAGGCCCAAATCGTCTCCGATTTGCTTTAGCGTCTTTTTGTTCTTTTTGACTAACGTCCCCTCAAGCCCGAAATGGTTAATGATTACATACTGCTCGCGTTTCTCAAGCTCATCCCGTATGACCTGGATAAGGTCGCTGCGTGCCCTTTCCACAGCCGCCAAATCCCTCTGTCCAATCTTAGATTCCTTCTGAAACTCGCTTATATCAGCCGTCATCCTGTCGGCCTCGGCCCTTTGACCGGGTATCCTGTGAGCAAAATCCTTGCTGATTGCCCAGCTCGCGTATGTCGAAAACCTGAAACCCTTTGTGTAGTCGAATTTCTCAACCGCTTTAATCAGCGAAATATTCCCCTGGCTGACCAAATCACTGATATTAGCGCCTGTAATAGTGTGCTTGTTGGCAATACTGACGACTAATCTCAGGTTCACCTCGATTATCGTTTTTTTGGCCGCCTCCGCCTCGGCGAGGCATTTTTCAATCTCATCAAGCCGGGCGCTGGTAATACGGCCTGTCCTTATCTGCTCTCTGATAACACCAGCGCGATATTTGAGAAAGTTATACTTCCTGAAAAGCTCCATTTCCTCCTGCCGATTAAGCACCAGCGAATGCCCTACTTGCGGCGAGCCAACCAGAATTTTTTCCGCTGCGCCGGGCATAGAAAAATCGTCGCTCGCGATATATTCAATCTTTTTTGCCAGCAGCGCCTGCGCCCTGCGGTGCTTTAATATCCTGTATATAGAGCTTCTGCTTCTGCCGAACCGCCCCATCAGCTCTTTTATGCCCGCCCCCTGTTTGTGCAGCCGGTCCAGCTCCACCGCCTCCGCGGGACTCAGCAGTCCTGCTGTTTGTCGCAGCTTTGCCGCGATCACGTCCGGGTTCGACTTCTGATAGTTCAAAAGAATATATCGTATCGTTTCCTGTCCCCTGCCTGTCTCCTTCGCTATTTGTTGTATTATCCGCTGCCTGCTCATTTTTGTCTCGCTGCTCAGCGAGCAGGCACGTTCTGCTATCTTTTGTTTTTGGCTCTCGGACATGCGGGTAAAATGTCCAGCCTTTTCAGCCAGGGCCGGATTCTCAGCAAGAAATTTGTCCACTACCGACTGCGAAAACCCCAGCCGCTTCCTTTTGTCTTCATAAAGATATTTACGAACCTTAAGACCTCGTTTTCTCCACCTGTCGATGGTCTTGGTCGAAATGTGCATCTTTTTGGCAAGCTGTTTTTTTGTGTAAACTTCCTCGCTCTGCTCATTGGCAGGCGGCGCAACCTGTCCGCTCAGCTTCCAAATAAAAATCCGCAGGTCCTCCGCCAGCTCATCACCCCTGATAAGCCGATGCCCCACATTTCCTTCAGGTCTGTATCCCGTAATCTTGAAGCAAACGAATTCAAAAGGATACTCCTTGTCCTTCTCGATTATATCGAGGAGCTCTTCCGCCCTGCCGAGCTGTTTTTGCCTTTGCTTGGCCGGGGCAAATCTAACCTGCACCAGCAACCCGGCCAACTCTTCGTCTTTTATCTTTCTCATAAACCGTTGATTTTACCACCCTGCGCATAAAAAAGCAGCCCCCTATAAACCGGGACTGCTTTGGTATCTCAAACGATATTCAATAAATCAGGCAATCAGCCGTTTCGCCACGTCAACTGCCGTCGCCGCATCCGCAGCGTAACCATCGGCGCCTATCTTGTCGGCATAATTCTGAGTCACCGGCGCTCCGCCAATCATCACTTTTGTATTAAGGCCTGCGGTTCTAATCTCTTTGAGCGTCTTTTCCATCTTGGGCATTGTCGTCGTCAATAACGTGCTCATACCGACAATCTGGGCACCGGTCGTTCTGGCCTTCTCTACAAATTTCTCCGATGTCACGTCAACGCCCAGGTCAATCACCTCAAAACCGGCGCCTTTCATCATCATCGCAACGAGGTTTTTGCCGATGTCGTGCAGGTCTCCCTGAACGGTGCCCACAACAAATTTACCTATCGGCTTGACGCCTGCCTTGACTAATTCCGGCTCCAAAATCTGCATCGCCATTTTCATCGCGCGGGCAGCAATCAAAACCTCGGGAATGTAAATCTCGTTGTTCTTGAAACGCAGCCCCACCGTATCCATACCGGCTATCAAACCATCCTTGAGAATGTCGCCCGCCGGCATTTTTTCCGCAATCGCCTGCTTTGTGATTGTTACCGCTGTGTTGGGGTCACCTTTTATTACCGCCTCAGCCAAAGCTTTCAAGTCAGCCATATTCCTGCATCTCTCCAATGTTTTGATTGGCCTAAACTATCGTTATTTCCAAAACCCCTTATGATTAAACACCATCTCCTCCTACAAAGCAAGCGATAATTCCTTTCTCCGGAACCGATTACGCCTTCTCGAAAGTAAAGCTGTGCTGTTTGGCGTCGATTTTTATTGTGTCGCCGTCTGTGAATTTGCCTGCCAGCAGTTCCACGGCCAATGGGTTTTCTAATCGCTGCTGTATTACTCGCTTCATGGGTCTGGCCCCAAACGCCGGGTCGTAACCCTCGTCGGTAATCAGCTTCTTCGCGGCGTCGGTAATCTGAACCTCCATTTTCCTCTCCCGCATCCGTTCCGCCAGGTACCGCAACTGTATATCAACAATCTTCCGCAGGTGCTTTTCATTGAGCGTGTGGAACACAATCACCTCATCAACCCGGTTCAAAAACTCCGGCTTAAACACCGCCTTCAGCGCCTCCTTGACGTGCGCCTCAATTTCCCATTCAGCGCTTTTTTCTTCGGTTAGTTTCTGTATCTGCTCACTGGCGATGTTACTCGTCATAATTATCACGGTGTTCTTGAAATCAACCGTCCGCCCCTTGCCATCGGTCAGCCGGGCATCGTCAAAAACCTGCAAAAGCACATTGAACACGTCCGGGTGCGCCTTTTCCACCTCGTCCAGCAAAATCACCGAATATGGTTTTCGTCTCACTGCCTCTGTCAATCGGCCGCCCTCTTCGTAACCAACGTAACCGGGAGGCGCGCCTATCAGCCGAGCCACTGAATGTGACTCCATAAATTCACTCATATCGATGCGAATCATCGCGCCGGGGTCATTGAATAAAAAGTCCGCAAGGGCTTTCGATAGTTCCGTTTTTCCCACTCCCGTCGGCCCGAGGAATAAAAACACGCCGATTGGCCTGTGCGGGTCGCCTAACCCCGCGCGATTTCGTCTTACCGCGTTACAAAGCGCCTCCACCGCTTCATCCTGCCCCACAACTCGCTGACGAATATGTTCTTCCATTTTCATCAGCCGGTCGCGTTCACCGCTGATTAATCTCGCAACAGGTATTCCCGTCCACTTGGCGACAACTTCCGCGATATGTTCTTCGGTAACCTCGTTATGAACCATTGTCTTTTCGCTTTTTACAAGCAGGGCTTCTTTTGCCTCAAGCTCTTTTTTCAGGTTGGCTATCGTGTCATATTTTAATCTTGCCGCCGTCTCAAGCTCGCCTTTGCGCTGGGCATCCTCGAATTGCAAGCTTGCCGCGTCGATTTTCTGCTTCAACTCCTTGATGTAATTTATCTCGCCTTTTTCGCGGTCCCATTGTGCGGTCAGCTTTCTGTCCTGCCCCTGCAAATCGGCCAACTGCTTCTCCGCTTTTTTCAGCCGGTCTTTGCTCGCCTCATCCGTCTCTTTTTTCAACGCCTCCCGCTCGACCTGCAACTGGATAATCCTCCTGCGAATGTCATCCAGTTCCGCGGGCAGCGAATCGTTCTCTATTCTCAGCTTCGACGCCGCCTCATCAATCAAATCAATCGCCTTATCGGGCAGCCATCGGTCCGAAATATACCTGTTCGACAAAGTCGCCGCCGCCACAAGAGCCGAATCCGTTATCCGCACCCCGTGATGGGTGTCGTAGCGATTCTTAAGCCCTCGCAAAATAGTTATCGTGTCCTCAACGCTCGGCGGGTCTATCATAATCGGCTGGAATCTCCTCTCCAGCGCGGCATCCTTCTCGACGTGCTTTCGATATTCGTCAATCGTCGTTGCGCCGATACACCGCAATTCACCTCTCGCAAGCGATGGTTTGAGCAGATTCCCCGCGTCCATCGCCCCGTCCGCCTTACCCGCGCCGACAACCGTGTGCAGTTCATCTATGAAAAGAATTATCTCGCCATCTGCGCTTATCACCTCTTTCAATACCGCCTTCAGCCGTTCCTCAAACTCTCCCCTGAATTTTGTCCCCGCTATCAAAGCCCCCATATCCAGCGCGATAATCCTCTTATTTTTTAGTCCCGTCGGCACGTCCCCAGCCACAATCCGCTGTGCCAATCCTTCCACAATCGCCGTCTTGCCTACCCCCGGTTCGCCTATCAATACGGGATTGTTTTTCGTTCGCCGATTCAATACCTGCATACATCGCCGGATTTCCTCGTCCCTTCCGATAACAGGGTCAAGCTTACCCTTGCGAGCCATATCCAGTAAATCAATTCCGTACCGCTCAAGTGCTTTGTATTTCCCTTCCGGACTTTGGTCGGTTATCTTCTCCCCGCCGCGAACATCCTTAATCGCCTTTTCTATCTGTTTGGCCGTCACGGAGTTCAGCCGGAGAATCTCTCTGGCCTCGCTCTGAACAGACGCAAGAGACATAAGCAGATGTTCGACGCTGAGGTACTCATCGCCCATCGAGTCGGCTATATTCTGCGCATCTAAAACAATCTGGTTGAAAGCCGGGTCAGGCATCAATTGGCCGCTCGTCTTGCCCTGCGGCAGCCGACGCAATTCGCCTTCCGTCATATCCTTGATGCGCCCGACGTTGGCGCCTATTTTCTTCAGAATCTCCTGCCCGATTCCCTCATCATCGCCAACAATGGCGCTCAATAAATGCAATGGCGACAACACAGTATTCGACTTGGCCATCGCGGCTTGCTGCGCCGTGGCTAATGCTTCCTGCGTTTTCAACGTAAATTTATCGAATTTCATAGCCGTCTTCCCTTTCTAATACGCAATACCCAAGCCAAGGATGTGCAAATTGCGTGCCTGGATTATACCCTCTCCTGATTGTCGCAGAAACAGCCACTTATAAAAAAACAACCCCCCCGTGTGCCAATTTGGCAGCCCTTCTTCGTTTCACTATGAAGGGCAGGATAACCTTGTGCAGTATGAAACGGGGTGTGGTTTACTTTTGTATGATGTGCAAAAGCACCCGCTTCATGTTGAGGGGTTGTTTTGGTTAATCGCAGATTCGCCAATTCGGCGGGGTAAGTTCAGGGATTTCCCATTTACTGCCGCAGCGATGACAGGTCTCCATATCGGGCCTTCGCAATTGCCCGCAGTTCTGACAGGTAACAAGAGTTTCTTTTGGCCTGGTCAGGCGATAAGTAATATACGCTGGCAAACCAAACGCTGCAGTTCCGACTGTCCACCATTTTTTTGCCGTGCCGGAAAGTCCGATTATTGTCGCATCTTTTCTTACGCGATACGCAAGCAATATCGACAGAATTAACGATGGTCCCACTAAGAACGGCAAAAATACCTGCCGGTCAAATTTTGTCCCGCTATACCTGCCTAACATCCCGACAAACGAATTCGGCAGAATAAACAATGCCCGATGGCCAGCAGACGGCTCGAAATAATCCCCGCACAAATATGAAGCAATCCCAAACACCGGCGGCTGAAGATTCTCAAAAAAGAATAAATCTATCGTCGCCAGTGTCGAGCCAGACGATTCGGAATACATATCGGTATCGCCGCGACATATCATTCTCCCATTCGGGTCAAAAACATCCATTGCCATTGCCATACCTTCTCTCGAAACACAAGCCACGCCCATCCCAAGATATTTCGTATCAATAATCCGCCCTGCTTTTTTGCCTTCGCCGGGCGACCTCAAAACCGCATAAAACGGCTGAATCCAATAGGCCAGAACGTCTCTCGGCATGGCAACATCATTTTGCCGCTCCCCCATAAACAAGGATTTCGGCATCGGCAGATACCCGCACTGCGTTAATGACTGTTCCTTCGTATTATAAATATAAATCTGCCCCGTCTTGTCCAACACGGTAATATATGTATAGGTCCAATCCCAGCCGGTGAACGCGTATCCCTGGCTCGATTTATCGCCGCCGGGCAAAAACACTCTTTGTTGCGTCCACTCCCCCTTCTCGGCGTTCCATATCTGTAGCGAACTTCCTCCAATGCCCGACACAATAGAAAGTTCGTTTCTGATTCCAACTATCGCAATCGGCTCACGCCTGTCTCCTTCCACCAATTGGAGCCCTTTGCTAACGCTGCCTCCGGCAAAGTCGAGCAAATAAAAATGGCGCGTCTTCTTGTCGTAAAGGCCTATTCTATCGGTTGCCCATCCTTCTGTTACAATCGGGTCGTAGAATCGCCCAAGTGACGACTCTGCCTTCTCAGAGATTCCGTTCGGGCCGGCAAAATATTCCGCCTCTCTGGACGTACTCTTATCATTCGGCTCAAAAGATTTATAGTGATGGATTATTAAACCGCTGCGTTTATCGAAGCAAAAGTATCTTCCGTTCTTCTCGTCATACCCGTAGTAAACTCTTTCGTTAACATCATAATACGGCACTATTTTCGCCGCAATATCCCAGAAGGCGCCGATAGTTTTACTGAAGACAAGCACTGTATCTATGCTGGTATAGATGCCGGAATATAGAAAGTTCGGCTCGTTTGGACCAAGCGTGCCGTATCGGGTAAATGGCTCTTCCACTGCTCGTTTCGGCGCCGGTTCGCCGGGAACTAATCCCGAAGGTCTGATTGTAATTGACGAAGAACCCCAAGTCCTATCATTAACGAGACGGACAACACATAAGAACCTTCCCCAGAACAACAGCAGCGAAAGCAATACCAATACGATAAATCCCGTCGCTACTATGTTTATCAGGTTACTGGTCGGCCTATTCATTTGCTCATCTCCTAAAGGGCAGCCGTCGAAAACCTATACCACGCGTGTATCAGGCACGCCGCAATTAACAAAACCAGTATCGCGTAAATCTCCCATCCGAATCCTTTAATAATAATAACCGGAATCAGAATAACGCTCAGACCTAATGCCCCAAGTATCGCCGTTACCCTGTTTGATGTCCACCCGGCCTGCAAACCTACACAATAGCAGGCAAATCCGAGAAGAATAGCCGGAATTAAAATTTCATAATATAGCCCGTGGTTGGGCGGAAATGGCACACTATGCTTCGAAACAGCCGAAATAATTGCTCCCGCGATTGGAACAAAACCAATCAGAACCAGCAAAAACCCGGCAATGACACGCGCGGCGAAAATATGACCGCGATTGACCGCCAACGTCGCCAGCAACGCTGATACCTTTTTTGTCTTGTCCCAGTACATCTGCGTCGCACCCATCGCACAAAAGGCCATCGCCATTGGAATTGAAATAAACATGCCTAACCCAATGACAACGTTATATGTCTGGTCGTAAAACTGTTCATAGACAAATAATACACCGAAAATGACCGCCAGTATTACTGCGGCGATAAAAAACACGCGGTTATCTTCTATCTCTCGGATTATCAGCGTGAACATATCGGCTCTCCTTGTTCATAATCGACCGCCGCGTCAGTCCCCGACGCCGTGCATTCGATGAATATCTCCTCCAGCGTCATCGGTATCTCCGTGCAGCTTGTCGGCTTGAATGTGTTAAGAAATGTTTGTTTGTTTTCATTCCAGTTCGCTACGGTAATAATGATTTCCCTGCCCTGCCTTTTTTCCGCTATTATCCCAGTTATGGGAAACTCCCTCGGCATCTGGCCATCGAAAATCAACCTCAATTTTAGCACCCGCTTCTTCAGTTCCTCCAACTCGCAATCCACAACTAATTTTCCCGCCCTGAGTATTCCTATCCGGTCCGCAAGACGCTCCACGTCGCTGAGGATATGAGAGCAGAAAAGGATTGTTTTGCCGTCCTGACTGATAAGCTCTATCGCCAACTCCAGAAATTGCCTCCTCGCAACCGTATCCAGCCCCAGCGTAGGGTCGTCCAGTATCAAAAGCTTTGGCTCAGTCGCCATCGCAAGCGACAAATTCAATTGCGCCCTCATACCCCGCGAAAGCTGGCTCACCTTCCGCTCCATCGGCAGCTTAAACGTCTCCAGAAGCCGACGGAAGAACTGCTCATTCCACCGAGCCGACAACCCTTTATAAAGTTCCACAATCCGACGGACACTATAGTTCGGGATAAGGTTATGTCCTTCCGCAACATAACCTATTTGCCCCAATACTGACGCCGGCAATTGCCACGACGAGGCGCCCAGCACACTTGCCTCTCCACGCGTCGCCGGCTCAAGACCAAGCAAAATTCTGATTATCGTCGTCTTGCCCGCGCCGTTGCGACCTAATAAACCATATATACCGCCTTGCGGCACCTTCAGGTCGATACCGTCCAGAACGCATCGCCCGTCGAAATACTTCACGAGCTCTTCGGTTTGTATCGCATATTCGCTCATAGTGTGTCCTCTCAATCACTCGAGATTGAATTTCCCTATGGCCTCATTGAACCATCTCAACAGGGTCTGGCTGTCAATCTGCATATGAAATGCGTCCACCACCGCCCGTTCCAGGTCATCACAGATAATCCTCTTCTTGACCGAGCCGCTCAAATCGCTGTCTAAGTTCGCTACAAATGTCCCCGACCCGGGCCTCGTTGTGATAATTCCCTCACGCTCCAATTGCTGATACGCCTTGGCGATTGTGTTCGGGTTGATGGCAAGCTGTCCCGCCAACTGTCTCACCGTCGGCAGCTTCTCATCCCTGCCAAGCCGGCCAATCGCAATATCCCGTTTGACCTGGTCTATTATCTGCTGATAAACCGGCCTGTCCGAAGCATTGTCTATTTTAATCTGCATATCTCAATCTCTATACTTGTGCTATGTCAACTATTACAACTATATCACCAACATTGTCTTAGTCAACAACTTTTTTGAAAAAAATTGCAGAATTTTTCCCTCCCGCCGACCTCACCGGCCGTATCCCGTTGTCAAATAATAAGTTACCCTCTCCTCCAAATACGCAGCTTTGGCAGTAATTAGCAGAATCTAATTGATTTAATCAGCTACGCTACTCGCCTTTGGGCGTGCCGAGAATCTCCAGTGTCTCTTTAATTACAGGCAGCGGCATGGTCTTAATCTGCGGGTCGCCGATTTTGCCCTTTACCTCAATCCGCATTACCGCCTTGCTTAGCCCCTCCGTCAGCGATTGCCAAATCGAAGGACTCGCTGGCGCAAGCCGACGACCGCGAGCCGTCAGTGTCAATTTTATATCGTCGGTCTTCAAGTCAAGCCAGCCCGACCCGTAAAACGCAACTGATTTGCCCGACAAATCCAACTGCCTCAGGAACATCTTGTTGTCCTGGATATACGCATCGACCGTCATCTGGTCGAAGGCGTAATCGCTCGTCTCGGTCAGATTCAGCACCGAAAGCAGATTTGCCAGCGGCGACCTCTTGCCGACCTGCATATCGGTTATCTTCAGCCGGCACCAACCAAGCCGGATATTGTCGTCAACAAACGAACCGATAATACTGACCGACCCGCTTATCGAACCGGTAGAGTAATGCTCATCAGGCCGAACTTCCTTGTCCGTGTCCGAAAGGAACTTTTTCAGGTCCGCCCCGGCGACACTCGCCTCCAGCAGGTAATCCAGCCCCCCCTTGTCTGATTTGTTAAATTGCAGTTTGCCCATCATTTTGCCGTCGTAGAAATCCGCGACAAAATATTTCGACAGCCACTGCCCCGATTCGGAATCATATCCCAGAACGGTATCCACCTTCGACAGGGATTTGTTTTTGAACCGGACGTTATCGCCGGAAAAATTAACGTCCCCGGCCGTGACTCGCATCCCTTCGCTTGTGCCATTGGCCTCGCTCAAAGCCACACTTCCCGCCATTCTCATCACCGACTCAATCGGCGAACCTCGAATCGTGTGCGATGCCCTGGCCGTAATATCCTCAAGCACAATATGCGATTGTGTTATCGCTATCCTCCCGGAAATGTCATGCAAAGCGTAAGGCAGCAGGTTGCAATCTACCGTGTTGCCTAAGCACTCTATAACCAGTTGATTAGGCCCGCAATTGCCGTCGGCGTTCCTGCTCACATCCACTACCATGTTCACCTCACCGCCAGGTCGCAACTGCCCCACCATTGTCCCCAGCGACCCCGGCAGCGCACCAGCCAGGTCCTCGCTCAGCTCAACTTTTTTGGCCCGCATCGACAGGCAATATCCCGGCTCTTTCTGGTTTCCCGCTGACCAGACAAGCCCCGAAAACGCCACCGTCCCGCCTTTATAACGACCCTCCAGTCGTTCAATATCAATCATATCAGGCCTGAAAACAACCCTGCCCTC
>PLLM01000023.1 GCA_003141275.1 Phycisphaerales bacterium | reverse complement strand
AACAATACCAAAATCAGGATTATGGCTTCTGCCATCGGAAAGAACCTCTCGAACGAAGGAAAATAAAGGCCGGATATAACAAGGATTTGATATGGATAAGAATCTGTCGTGGAAAATCGTATTTATTGTTGCTTTGGTCATCTTGGCGGCATGGACATTGTATCCGCCGAGCAAAACCCTCAAACCGGGCATTGACCTCGGCGGCGGAACAAGCTTGATTTACGAAGTGGACGCCAAGGGCCTTGGCTCGGACGAAAAAAGAGGCCTCTCTGAAAGAGTCATCACCGTTCTGCGACGGCGTATCGACCCAGCCAACATACAAAACCTCGTCTGGAGACCGCAGGGCAGCACAAGGTTTGAAATACAAATGCCCCTCGCCAGCGCCGAGGCCAGGGATAAAAGAACGCAGTACGAAACGGCCCTGAGCAACCTTCTGGCCAACAATGTCACCCAGGCCACCATAATGCGCTCCGTCGCAAAACCACAGGAACAGCGAGCAAAGGATTTCGAACGATTCGCTCGCGATTCCAATGAAAGAGCACGCATCCTCGACGACTTCGCAAAGACCTATGATGAGCGAAAAGCGCTCCAGCAGCAAAGAGACGACTTCGCAAACCAGATGGCCGCCCCCGAAAGCTTAATAAAACTCGCCGGGCTTAAACTCGATGATATCAGGATTCAGGCCCTCGATTGGGCCAAACTCGATGCCGACAAACGCAAAGAGGCCATCATTAAGTTCCTCGGCTCCGAAAGCAATCTTGACCTGCTTACCCGTTATACGGAGATGTATGGCAAATGGGCCGATGTGGCAGACCGCCTCACCGAACCCAAAAATGGCGTAAATGCCCGCTTTGCCGAGGCGACACACGGCCTCCACAAGCTGAACTTGTCCAATGAGCAGGTAACCGCCGCGCTCGAGGCCGGAGCGCCGGGTTCCGCCAAGGCCAATAAGACAATTGAAAACATCAAAACAGAATTCCCCGAGCTGGCTGATAAAATCAGCAAAGTCGCCGCTGCCTACAACGCCTATTTCCCCTTCAGAGGCCGGCTTGACGATCCAGGCGACCTCCAGCGGATGCTCAAAGGTGCAGGCATTCTCGAATTCAGAATTCTCCCGACGGACGGACACCCTGAAGTCGATTCGGCACAGATGAAGGCCTATGTCGAAACACTCAAAACAAAAGGACCCAAATATCCCCTCGACGACCAGTATGTCTGGCTCGAAATCGAAAAACCCGCCGAATGGCACACCACTGCCGATAGAGCGAACCGGCCGGTCATCACCGCCCAGTTCGGAAACAAGGTCTATGTCCTCGCCAGCAACAGAAAAAATAAATACGAGGTTATGCTCCACACGGGCGTGAAGGACTGGAAACTCGTAAAGGCCTCGCCCGGTCAGGACCAGCAGGGCAAACGCGCCATAGATTTCCAGCTCGATGACCGCGGCGGAAAACTCTTCTCCGATATAACAGGCACAAATATCGACAGGCCCCTCTGTATCGTCCTCGATGGTACGGCCATCTCCGCGCCTAATATAATGAACAGAATTTTCACCCGCTGCCAGATTACAGGCACCTTCACACAGACACAAATCGTGGATATGGTCAGCAAACTCAACGCCGGCTCACTCCCCGCTCGACTCATCGAACAGCCCATTTCCATCAAAACCATAGGCCCTTCCATCGGTGCCGATAACCTCCAAAAGGGCTTGAAATCCGGCTTTGTAGGCCTGGTATGCGTAATTCTCTTTATGCTCGTTTACTATACCATTGGCGGCGCAATCGCCGATATAGCCCTGTTTCTCAACATACTATTCCTCCTTGCCATTATGGCAGGCATCAGCGCAACCTTTACTCTCCCGGGCATCGCGGGCGTTATCCTAACCATCGGTATGGCCGTCGATGCAAACGTCCTTATCTTCGAAAGAATTCGCGAGGAACAGGCAAAAGGTGCCTCGCTGGCGGTTTCCATTAAAAACGGCTACGAAAGGGCCTTCAGCGCCATTTTCGACTCCAACGTCACCACTATTATGACTGCCGCGATTCTATACTGGGTCGCCTCTGAGGAAATTAAGGGTTTCGCTATCACCCTTATCCTCGGTCTTTCATCGAGCTTGTTCACCTCCCTGTTTGTCACACGCATGATCTTCGATTTGCTCCTCAAAAAGAAAATCCTCAAAGACCACCTTGTTTTTCTGCACCTCATTCGAAAGCCAAATATCAACTGGATGAAAGCCCTGCCCGTGTTCCTCACCTTTTCCGCAATTCTCACAATCGGCGGCGTGACCCTCTTCCTTGTCAGGGATGATACCAAAAACAGCAAATACGATATCGAATTCACAGGCGGAACCAGCGTCCAGATTAACCTCGTAGAGGGCTCCCATCTCGACAGGCAGCAGGTCGAAGACAGAATTCATAAAAAAGGCGAAGAGCTTAATAACGGCGCTATTGCCTCCGCCACGGTTTACAGCGTCGGCAACACAGGCAACCAATACGAAATTACCACGACCGAGACAAATAAAACCAAGGCAATCGTCGCCTTCTCAGCGGGCCAGTGGACCGTCGAATCGGTCACCGCTGCTGTCAAAAAGGCCTCTGCCGCCCGGCAGGCCGATTTGCCGCATCTTGTTGTCACTCAAGAAAAGTCGAACCAGGCGTTTGCCGTCAGCACAAGCCAGTTAAATAAAAACACAGTCGCCGATGTCCTCCAATCGGCCTTCCCTGACGCCAATATCTCTGACCCGCAATTTGACGAAGTGGTTTCAAACGTCATTCTCGCTGCCTTTGGAGACCAGCTCGAAATACGTAAAAACCTCAAGCCAACGATTACCTCCGCGGAAAAAATGACCGAATCAACGCTCGAACCTTCTCCCGAACTCGTCGATTTCATCGGCGGCGTCGCCATCAGGTGCGAGCTTGGAACAAGCGCAACGGCCGCTGAAATCAGTCAGAGATTCGAAGAGTTGAAATACAAACCCGATATGAGAGGCGCGACCTGGTATTCTTACCGCGTCCTCGACTCGAACCTTAAAACAATGGACCCCAATCTGCCGGTCAAGTCCTTCGTTTATCTTGCCGCCGAACCCGAAATCGCCTCCACCCAACAGGACTCCGACTTATGGACTCAATTTGTCGATGGCGAAAAAACTAAGGTCACCGACGCGATGCAGATTGCCTCTTCGCTTCCGCATGTAACACAGATAAGCCCCTCCGTCGGAAAAGAGGCCAAGACCGCTGCCTTGATTGCCGCGATTTTGTCCTTGATTGCGATGCTGATTTATCTGGCTTTGCGGTTTGGTGACGTGCGATACGGCATAGGCGGCATAGTTACCCTTGCCCACGACACCACCGCTACCATGGGCGCACTAATGTGCTGCGCATTTCTTGCCACCACAACCATCGGCCAAAAACTGCTTATCGGTGATTTCAAGATTGATATGATTATGGTCGGCGCCTTCCTTACCCTGCTGGGTTATTCGATTAATGATACCATTATCATTTACGACCGTATCCGCGAAAACCGCAAAAAAGGAACCCTTACTCCCCAGCTTATCAACGACAGTATCAATGCCACCCTTTCCAGGACAATCCTGACCAGCACGACGGTATTCCTCGTGGTATTTATTATGTACATCTTCGGCGGCAAAGGACTAAGGGGCTTCAACTTCGCTATGCTCTTTGGCGTTATCGAAGGAACATATTCATCAATTGCGATATCTGCGCCGATATTACTAATAAGGGCACGAAAGGCGGTCAACAAACCCGCCCCTAAACAACAGCAGAACTGATTGTTGTAACTGCCGGGAGGAAAAGGGATTAACGCCCTTTTCCTCCCGTTTATTTTCTGTGCCGGTGATATGCAAAAGGACTTTAAAATCGGTCTGGCAATCGGTGTAATATTTGCTGTAGGCGTCGTCCTTTGGCTTGCCACCCTGCCAAACCTCAGCACAAAAGCCCGTGCCCTCCAGGCCGCCTCAAATATAAATCCCTCTCCCCAAACCCCGCCAATCGCATCGTCCCCGGCAATTTCACAAATGTCGCCCGATTCCGAAATACGAAATACGAGCGACGACACGCAGCAAAATTTACCCGCCATAGTGTCAACGAAGGCGGGCGGAGAGCCCGCTCCCGTAAGGGATGGCCAAGCCCATTCGGCAATACGAAATACGAATGACGAGATACGAACGAGAATCCACATCGTCCAGAAGGGCGATACTCTTTCTTCTATCTCCGCCAAATATTATGGCTCCGCCCGTCAATGGCGTAAAATCCTCGCCGCCAATCATGATAACCTTCCCGACCCCAACCGCCTAACCCCCGGCAGCAAACTTCTTATCCCCTAGTAGCACGAAAAAAGGGTCAGCCTGCCCTGCCTGTCCCGAGCGAAGTCGAGGGAAGCTATGTCGAAGGGGAGTCGTTTTTTTGTGGGCGATGATAATAATAGGTGGCTGTGGGGCTGTTGAAAAAGTCGAGATTGCTTCGTCGCTTCACTCCTCGCAATGACAAAAAAAGCGTTCCTGTGTCATTGCGAGCGAAGCGAAGCAATCTAACGCTTTGAGAGTTAGGTTTTTCAACAGCCCCACTGTCCCCATTTATTACCCATTCCACACAAAAATATACACGCTTTGCCGAACCGAATCGATGAGGGGAAGTTCTAAAGTTTTTGACTCCTGCTACAGTGAGGTTAATTGCTTTTTTTCTCTAATAGGTTCAACTCGCGGCAGATTGCCTCGTCGAGTTTATCATTTTTTCCCTTTTCTCTTGTAATTTCAAGCACACGAAGAAAGTGCAGCCGCGCTTGCTCAACATTGCCCTGCTCAGCCAATATCACGGCAAGTTGATAATGTGCCAGCGGAAAATGTTCCCGAATGGCAAGTGATTTCCGGTAATAGACGACCGCATCATCCAATCTGCCAAGCGCCTGTAAATCAACCGCCATATCGTAATGCATTATTGCATATTTAGCAGGCATAGCTGTCTTTAAATATGGTGCAACTTTAATCGCCTGCTCCAAATGAGATTTGGCCTCAATATATTTGCCCTCCTCAAAAAGCATCTTGCCGACTGAACCGTGAGCCAGCAACGAATCCGGGTTCTTTTTTAGCGTATCAGCCCACAGCGTTTTCACATCGGTGTATGCGTGACATTGTTGATAGGTCAGTATCCCGAACGTCAAAAGCAAAACACCCGCTGCCGAGACGATTATGAATTTAACTTTTTCACCCGACTTTCTATAAACCGTTGCCGCGATTCCGGCAGCAATCGCTATAGGCCCTATGCTCGCCATATACTGGTAGTGGTCCGCTACAAACGTATATATAAACGTGTAAAGGGGAAAAAAGCCGAGCATAGGGAACAGCATCGCCGGAAAAAAAATAATTGCGGTCGGTATTCCGCGTCCCGTTCGTTTTCTCAGCAGCCAGCCGGCAGACAAAACCATCGCGAAACTCACTGGCCAGGCATACTGCCAGACATCAGTTGCGTCGATATTCCAGCGGGGATAGCTAAACGTCAGATTAACGGGCCAAACCAGCTTCCACAGGTAAAACCATAGAGCTTTGCCCGCAATCAATACCTTCTCAGTTACGCTCAAACCAAAATTAACATAACCTGTGCCCTGATGATGCCTTTCCCACCACATTACCAAAAGCCCATCCCCAATCGCCATAGCGATATAAGGCACAATTTGCAGCCATCTCTTCACGGTAATCGGCGAATTTTTGAGCCACAGTATCAAAACCAGCGCCGCGGGCAGCATGCACGCGGTTGCCTTGCTGAATAGCGATAATGCGCAAAATAAGAGGGAGCAGGCATACAGTAAAATAGCCTTTCGACCGGCTTGATTATCGAGTACGAATTTGACCCAGCATAAAATCGACAAGAGCGAAAACAGCAGCATCAGGGTGTTTTTCCGCTCGGTTATCCACGCCACCGATTCAACGTGGACCGGATGCAGCGCAAAAATAGCCGATGCCAGCCATGCCCCAGGTATCGACAGCCGTCTTAGAATCACCCACAACAACAATGCGTTAATGCAGTGAATCGCTACGTTCACCACGTGATAACTCGTCGGGTTAAGCCCACACAACTGATATTCAGCCCGAAAGGTCGTATAGACAAGCGGAAAGTATTGTGACGGGGAATCCGTTGAAAACCATATACGAAAAAGCCCGTCGGGGGCACTAAGGAGGGGATTTTTGGTGACATATTTATTATCATCCCAGACAAAACCCCCTTTTATCGCCGGGATATATGCCATAAAGCAGGCGAAAATGATAACCACCGCTCCAGCCCAAAAAATCATTCTCGGCGAAACTTTATTAACAACCTGCCTCATATCGGTCATATTATATCAAATTGAATTTTAAGTACTTGAATAACATGAAGTTCATTTTCTCAACGATATGTACGTCGTCAGCTTAAATGAGACAGTAAGGGGTAAATAGGAACAGCCGCGAATGGCAGTTCCTTAAGCCACGAACCCGCCTTTTTTGCGATTATTGATGGTTTCGCGTTAGGATTGACGAAAAGATTAATAAATACGGTTTCGGCTATGTTTCTCGGCAAAGGATGGTACTGGTCAATTTATACATTCCTGCTTGCCGATAGGGGAGTTATATGCTCGTTAATCCCTTAAGGACCTGCCATTCGGAACAGCCGCCTATTATTAGAAATGCCCGGGACAGGAATCGAACCTGCATGAGCCGAAGCCCACCAGCCCCTCAAGCTGGCGCGTCTGCCAGTTCCGCCACCCGGGCGAGCTAATTAATTGATTATTGACAATTGATGACTAAAAGTCAATCGGCATTTTCAATCGCCGGAGGCGAACCACTGTTAAATCCGCAATCTGCAATCCGAAATCTGAAATTACTATTTCCCCTTTGCGCCGTCGTAAAGCAGTATATGCAGTCGCTGGCAGAAAACATATCCCGCTTCTTTGCACAATTGTGCGACCATAGGCGATTTGGCGATTAGCTCATCTCTGGTCTTCGCCTGCGGCATAAGCATTACTTTCTCTGCGGATACCCCCCCGATTTGCTCTACGGCCTCCTGAATTTCAGGCAGGTCATCGGGCGAATCCACCACAAATTTAAGCTGATACGGATATCGCCTGATTAACTGTCTTATAGAGGAAAAGGGGTCAGGAGCCGTTTTTGTTTTTTGGCCTGAATTGGACAGCTTCGGACTTATGCTCATCAGGTCGCATACAAGTCCTGCGATGAAGTTGATGCCCGCCGTCTCAATCGTGATATGTTTGTTTCGTTCTTTTATCGCCCTGGCAAGGTCGGGTAACTGCGGATTCACCATCGGCTCGCCGCCCGTTATCACCACGTATCGGCAGGGCCAGTGAACGATTCTGTTGACTATTTCCGATATCGGGAGTTCTTCGCCCTCATTGGCATCCCAGGCGTATTTCGTATCGCACCAAACGCAGCCGACAGGACAGCCCGCCAGACGAATAAACACGCTTGGCGCTCCCGCCAGCAGCCCCTCTCCCTGAAGTGAATGAAAAATTTCGTTTACTACCATTTCAAACGCACGCACCGCCCTGTGCTAAACCGTTTTCTTTGCGCCAACAACACTTTGCATGTATTCAATGGGGTCTTTAAGTCCAGCGTCGCGGAAACCCTTCAGCCGAATCCGGCACGAATCACACCTGCCGCAGCTCCTGCCTTGCCTGTCCGGGTCATAGCAACTGTGCGTCAGCGAATAATCCACGCCCAGCTTCATCCCCGCCAGTATCGTCTGCCCCTTCGTCATATTTATGATTGGCGTATGAATCCGGAATGTCCCCCTCTTCTGTGTCCCCGCCGCCGTTGCTAAGTTCGCCATTACTTCAAACGCCCGTATATAATCATGCCGGCAGTCGGGATACCCGCTGAAATCCGTCGCGTTGACGCCAAGAAATATATCGAATGCGTCTAACACCTCGGCCCACGCCAGCGCATAGCTCAAAAATATCGTATTCCGCGCCGGAACGTACGTCAGTGGTATCTCATCGCCCGGCTGGCCGAGACCCTCCCGGTCTTTGGGCACCTCTATCGTCAGGTCCGTCAACGCCGACCCCCCGATACCGCCCATATCTATCGGGATAATTTTATGCTCCGTCACCCCTATCGACCTGGCGACCCGCCTGGCGCCCTCAACCTCGCACTGGTGCCGCTGGCCATACCGAAACGTAAGGGCATATAACGAAAATCCGGACTGTTTCGCTATTGCCAGCGTCGTTGACGAATCCAGCCCGCCGCTTAACAGCACCACCGCTTTATCTGCTGACATTATATGCTCCTTATTGAAATGGGAATGTTATTATATTATACTAATTGAAAAGCTTTTGCGAGAATCAAAAAATGAGCGAAAAGCCCCGACTGGAACTGTTCGATAACCCCTCCCCAAAACGTAATTATTGTATTACCATCCGCTGCCCCGAATTTACCAGCGTCTGCCCAAAAACCGCCCAGCCCGATTTCGGCGAAATAACAATCGACTATTGCCCCGATAAAACCTGCATTGAACTCAAATCCCTCAAGCTCTATATGCAAAATTACCGCAACAAAGGCATTTTTTATGAGGCGTTGACAAACGAAATCCTCGATGATTTAATCTCTGCATGTAAGCCCAGATGGATGAAGGTAACTTCCAGATTCACCCCTCGGGGCGGCATTACAACCGACGTGGCGGCAGAATATAGTAAGGACAAAAAAATCAACCCTGCTAAGAGGTAATAAAATGGGAATATCTTTTCACTGCGAGCATTGCGGCAAAAAAATAGAAGCTCCCGATACCGCCGGCGGTAAATGGGGCAAATGCCCCGCCTGTCACAATAAGGTTTACGTCCCCGCCAACAACCCCCCGGACGACGAGCTTCGACTCGCCCCCATCGACACCGAAGAGGAACGCAGACGCAAAAAAATGGCTGCTGAAGTCGATTACCTCAGAGAGGAAATTCTTAAAGAAAAAGATATTCCCGAAGAAGGCGTCGTCCCCAAAAACAACTCCCCTGCCCCAAAACCCGGCGACCTCAGCGACGCCGAGCTTACTACCTTCATCATCAGTTACCTGCGCCAAATGGCCGACGGCGAGCTTGACCTCGCCGAACAAACCGCCGAAGCCATCCTGCCAAATGGACAAAATGCCATCCGCCTTCTCGAAAGAATCGCCCTTAGCGAAATACCGGAACCCGAACTCGCCGACATCCCGCAGCAGGTCCTCTCAGGTCTCATAAAGGGCCTCCGTAGCCGCATCCGATGACGAAACCATTTAATTCTCGCATCCGCACAGTCCAATAAAACCCCTGCCATCAACAGGTCGCCGTATCTATTTGGACACAAATTACTAAATCACCTCGTTTGCCCCGGCTCGTAACGTTTTTTATACTTTATCCGGAGGGCGAGATTGTCCGACTCTGCTTTGAATGGCACCTTTGGAAAGGAACTCGTATGGGGATTAAGCCAATCCTTGTTCATATTACGCACGAAGCAGCAGCCAAGATGGGCGGCATCGGCGCCGTTCTGGAAGGTTTTTTCACCTGCCAGTCGTACCTCGATGCCGTTGACCGTTCAATCATCATAGGCCCGCTCTTCACAACCAACGGCTCAGTCCTCGACCGACTCGGCGACGATGGCGAAGTCCTCTATTCCTCCATCGACGGGCTTGTCAACACCGGCTACGCCTCCGCCTTTTCCAAAATCGAAACCTTCTACGGCGTCGGAATCATCTACGGCAGACGGACATTCGTCGATTCCCAGACAGGCATCAAATCCTCCCCGGAAGTCGTCCTCCTCGATGTCCGACACGCCGACATAGACATAATCAACGATTTCAAAGGCAAACTTTTTGAGGAATTCGAAATCCGCAGCGACCTCTACGAGCACCTCTGGGAATTCGAACAGTATGTCCGCCTCGCCCCCGCCGCACTGGCCGTCCTCAAAGCCATTGGCGCCGCCACCGACAAAACCGTCATTGTCGCCCACGAGTATATGGGTATGCCCACCGCCCTGGCCGCTATTCTCGACCAAACGTGCAATTATAAAACCGTCTTCTACGCCCACGAAGTCGCCCCTATGCGAAAAATCGTCGAGGACCACCCAGGCCACGACACAATGTTTTACAACGTCATCAAAAAAGCACACCAGCAAAAACTCTACGTCAACGACGTCTTTGGCAACCAGGAGCTATACTTCAAATACCCCCTCGTTGACGCCTCCAAACACTGCGACGCCATCCTCGCCGTAGGCGGACTCGTCGCCGATGAATTGAGGTTCCTCGCGCCGGAATTCGAATCAGAAAATATCTCCGTCGTTTATAACGGCATACACGCCTACAAAACAACCGTCGAGGAAAAACTCGCCTCCAAACATAAGCTCCAGCAATACTGCTTCAACCTCCTTGGGATTAGCCCTGATTTCGTCTTCACGCATGTAACACGACTCGTCCGAAGCAAGGGACTCTGGCGAGACCTCCGCGTCCTCGAACATCTCGATAGGGCCTTCACAAAGACCAGGAAAACCGCCGTTATGTTCCTCCTCTCCACCGAGGTCTCCGTCAGGCGAAGTTGCGATATCTACGAAATGGAAGCACGCTATAACTGGCCCGTCGCGCACCGCGAGGGCTGGCCCGACCTCTCAGGTGGCGAGGCGGCCTTCTATACCGCCATCCAGGAATTCAACGCGAAAACCAAAAGCGTCAAAATCATCTTCGTCAACCAGTTTGGCTTCAATAGAAAACTCTGCGGCGCCAAAATGCCCGCCGATATGAACACCATCGACATCCACAGGGGCACCGACGTCGAATTCGGCCAAAGCATCTACGAACCTTTCGGCATCTCGCCCGTCGAACCCCTCACCTTCGGCGGCCTCTGCGTCTTCAGCAATGTCTCCGGCTGCGCTGGCTTCGCCAACGACGCCATCGCCAGTACAAACGCTTCTCCCAGAGACGGCACGCGAAACGTCATCATCGCCGATTACACCTCCATCGATGGCCAGTTCGCCGATATCAGCGGCCTGCTCACCATCGGCAGAAACGTCCGCGACAAGATAGAAGCCGCCGAAAGCAGAGAAGTTGCCGACGAAATTCTTATGCTCCTGCCGAAATCCCATGCCGAAATCGCCGCGATGATTGAAAATGGCCGACACATCGCCCAGAATATGAGCTGGGACGTCGTCGTAAACGACTACCTCCTGCCGACCTTCGAAAAAATCCTCCACGCTCCTCGTAGCGCAGCGAAGACCCCAGCGAACGCTGGGGCCCAGTTCCAAACCACCGTCAAAATCTCCCGCAATTAAACTTTGAATGAATGATGTCATTGCGAGGCCGTAGGCCGTGGCAATCTCCACAACTCAACACTAAAAACTCAAAACTTAAAACTAACTTATCGTATTCCTCATCCACCAGGCCCTCCTCGCCAGTCCTCGACTCAAGCTTCGTAGGAACCGCAGTCGGGGAACCATAACTTTGGTCTCGCAGCAGGGGATCCAGTTTTATCGCTTTCGATAAAGCCCTTATCCGCAAACACTTACGATAACAAAAAATAACTTTTGAAAAAGTTAGATTTTCCTTGACTTATAATTGTTGTTTGATAAAATTCTAACTTGCTGGCAGTGCTGGCAGGTAGCCCAAGGAGGGCAAGGGACATTCAATAAAAATTGTAGGGTGTGCTCTGCACACCATTTCCTTATCATTTAGCCCCCACCCCGCGTGGTGGGGGTCATTGAAAAACCAAAACAAAAAACTTTGTGTCTTGGTGCCTTAGTGGTAAAAAAAAGGAGAGGATTATGACCCTTCACTTAACAATTCGCGTCCCGAACTGGCTCGATCTTTTGTTCGCTTTCCCCCTGCTCACCTTTCGCCGTCTTCGTTTCGGCTATCCCTTCCGCAAAATCCGTCTCACTGACGTGTCCGGCGTAGCGCAGGCGAAGTCGGAGGGCAAATTCACGATTGTTGACCCCGCCGATTTCTATCGGCTGAATTCCTTCTATTGGCTCACCTGCGGAAAAAACGACAATCTTTACGCCGCTCGTCTCATCCGTCTTAAATCAGGCCGTCTCGGAACCGTCCTTATGCACCGTGAAATATATTTCAACTGTTCAACTGCTCAAATTTCTAATCTCTCGCGACCTGTCCTCCATAGCTTCAGCGACGGAGGAAGCGCGTCGAACGGGCCTGCCCTGAGCTTGTCGAATGGGCTTGTTGACCATATAAACACTGATTCACTCGACAATCGAAGGGCCAACCTGCGATTAGCTACGCACTCCCAGAATTCCTGCAACTCCCGCCGCGACAAATCAAATACCTACTCCCGTTTCAGAGGCGTCTCTTTCAGCAAACGAAAGCAAAAATTCTTCGCCGCTATCCGCGCCAACGGCAAAAAAACATGGTTAGGTTATTTTAAAACCGAAATTGATGCCGCCCGCGCTTACGATGAAGCTGCCAAGAAATATCACGAGGAATTTGCGCGACTCAACTTCTCGTAACGCAGTTTACCTCGACGTAGGCGGTCCTGCTTCGAGTTGACCAAAATATTCTTGGTTAGGTGGTTCCGGAAAAGCATCTTTGTATTTTTCTCCGAAGATATCCCAGAAATTAGCTGCTTCGAGTATCTCCCACCAAGAAATATTCAATTTCTCGATCTCGCCTTTATTCAAACTTGGAAATACAATGCGCACAGACAATCCCTCGCCTGATCGTTCGGATGGCTGAGTGTAGTGAAAAGGCGTCGTGATAACCGCTCGGAGGCGTTTCACCAAATCCAGTTCCAACCAATCGCATAAGTATGGATATTCTCTTGAAACATCACTCGGTAGCTCTTCACTGTTTATTACATCTTCGATCATCAAACCGAAACTTATGACCAGAGGCTCTTCTGCATGTTGTGACTTCTCGACTTGCGCAACGAACTTACGAATTTCTTGTACGCTTAGATGTTTGTTTTCGATTGCGGCACTGAGAGAACTTAACATATTATCTCTCCCCCGTTTTCTGTACAATCCCTCCAGTTCCTGATGCACCTTGGGAATGCGCTTATGGACATTTTCAAGTAGAAGAAGTGTTAACTTTTTCGGGAAAATATCTTTGCCCTTGCGTATGTTACATTTCCTAAAATGAGCTGGGGCCCAATTTGTAAAATCGTTAATCTGAAAGCTAGGATAATTTTCATCAATTTCATATTCTTGGCGCAGACGCTTGAATTCCGCTGGAAATTCTATGAGCCTTTCAGGAAGAATATGATCGATAGCCATATCCTGAAACTCAAGTGGTTTCTCACAATAGAAACAGCGCCCATTGTAAGCTTTCCACAGAGCATATCGCTCAGTATACGAAAATCGGTATTTGTTCATCACCTTGCCTTTTAGCTTTTGGCTTTTAAATTTCCCCCAATTCTACCCCTCCCTTATCCTTTTTCAACGGCAAAATTCCGCCATAAATTTCAACAAAATAAACCCTGCCACAAATTTATTAACCCCGACACAAGTATCGGGGCTAAATATCTTTTGGATGGCCGTTGACGTATTTGATTTTCTGCTGCAATGTCGCCTCATCGAAACAATACCGCGTGTAGAACCCCTTTGTCCAAACCTTGCCATGAATCCCGACTTTACGAAGCGCGACGAGGCCGGCGGCCTTGTAATGCTGCACTACAAAATCAATTGGCTTCGGGACATAGCCGACTACAAGGTGTAAATGATTGTAACAAACCACAAGGGCATAGATTTGCTGGCCGAATTGAACCGCCTTTTGGCGAATGGCCTCCTCAACAATCTGGCAATGCTGTCTGTTAAATCGCACAGGTTCTTTTGCGAGAGCTTCTTTGTTGGCATCGGCAAGCGGTTCGTTGGCAGGCAATGTTCGCCCATCTTTAACATACGGGCGTTTGT
>PLLM01000018.1 GCA_003141275.1 Phycisphaerales bacterium | reverse complement strand
AGCATCTCGCTGAACATCCGGTGCCCTTCCCGCTTGTATTCGGTCTTGGGGTCCTTCTCGGCCCAGGAGCGCATCCAGATACTATCTTTGAGATGGTCCATATTGTAGAGATGGTCTTTCCAGGCGCTGTCGTAAACCTGAAGCAGAACATACCTTTCAAGGTCGCTCAATTCCTTTCGCAGAAACTCTCTGCCCGCCTTAAGGATTATTTCTTTTCGGCTCTCAATATCAGCAAACTGCTCAGGCGCAAACGCCGTCCCGAAGCGATTATTGGTCCATTCGGTAATCGCCTGTGTATCAGGGCGGCGAATCGCCTCCTCGATTTCCTTCGATAGTTGACCATTACTGTAGGCCTCGCTCAATTCCAGCAGTTGCCTGCTCAGCGTCTGCGGCTGGATTTGCTGTATGCCCTCGGCGGTAAATTGGGCGTTATATTTTTTGTTTGCCCAGGCGGCAAGCGCCTCAAAGCCATACACGTTGGCCCCCTGAGGCCCATACACCATATTCATCGCAAACTCAACCGGGTATTCGATTTCACGCCTTTTGTACTTGGCCCTGATACGCCCGCTGATAAGCTCCTCAATTTGTTCCGGCTTCAACCCCGCCAATTCCTCGGTGCTAAGCTTTATGTCGAATTTCGCGCGAATCCATTCCACAAGCCGGCGAATCGCAAAATCGGGTTTCAACGGCTCAGCAAGAGGCGAGCAATCCTTTTTCTCAATCTGCTCATGGGCCGCGGCGATTAACTGCTCTTCGAGCTGCTCCGGGTTCATCTGTTTGACCTTGCTTGCGCTTAAGTTGACGCTGAACGCGCTCATTGCCCATTTGCACAGGCCCTGAATGTCCCACGTGGACTGGTCTTCGTAATCCTCGAGGTATTCGCCAAGCGACAGGGATATATCGTTACCTGCGCTTTCTTTAGCGCGTTTCTTGATGATTTGCTCGATTTCCTCCGCCGATAATTCCGTCGCTTCGGAGGGTTTCAGCTCAACGCCGAACTGACTCATAGCCCATTCGCAGATGCACTTGACGGGATACTCCTCCTCCAGCATTGTCTGGCAGCTCTTGGTAGTCGTGCCCGCTATCATTTCATCGATAATTTCTTTGAGACCAATACCAGCGAGAATTTTCCGTCTGCGGGAATAAAAAATCCTCCGCTGATAATCCATCACCTCGTCGTATTCTAGCAAACTTTTGCGGGTCTCGAAATTTCTTTCCTCGACCTTTTTCTGCGCCTTGGCGATACCCTTGCTTATTCTCGGATGATAAATCGGCTGACCTTCCTCCCAGCCAATCCACGACAGCGCCTTCACCGTCCATTCAGGGGCAAATGTCTTTACTAATTCATCATCGAAGCTGAGAAAGAACTGACTCGACCCTTTGTCGCCCTGTCTGCCGCAGCGTCCGCGAAGCTGGTTGTCGATACGTCTTGCCTCGTGACGTTCTGTGCCGAGAACGTGCAACCCGCCGATGTTGGCGACGCCCTCGCCGAGCTTGATATCCGTTCCCCGGCCCGCCATATTCGTCGCAATCGTAACATTGCCGTGCATTTTCCCGTCACGACCCTGGTGCTGCTGGCCCGCCTTTGCGACGATTTGCGCCTCGCGCTCGTGTTGCTTGGCGTTAAGCACCTCGTGTTCAAGTCCGAATCTCCTGTTAAGCGCCTCCGACAACGCCTCATTTTTCTCAACGCTCACCGTACCCACCAGCACGGGCCTTCCCGCAATGCTGATATTGTTCAATTCCTCTAATATCGCGGTGAACTTTTCGGACATCGTCTTGTAAATGACGTCCTCCATATCGTCCCTGATGCAGGGCTGATTCGTCGGCATAACAACGACTTCGAGTCGATATATTTTCATAAACTCTTCGGCTTCGGTCATCGCCGTGCCCGTCATACCCGCAATCTGGCCGTAGAGTTTGAAGAAATTCTGCAGCGTAATCGTGGCAAGCGTCTGGCTTTCCTCCTTGACCTGCACGGCCTCTTTCGCCTCGACCGCCTGGTGCAGACCATCCGACCACTGCCTGCCGTGCATCAGTCGGCCCGTGAACTCATCGACGATGACGACCTTGCCTTCCATCACGACGTAATCTTTTTCCTTCTCAAAAACAACATGCGCCCGCAGCGATTGCGAGAGCATATGAGGCCACTCCATATTTGAGCCGGTGAAAAACGACCCGACGCCCGCCGCCTCCTGTGCCGCGCTGATTCCCTCGTGCGTCAAATGCACGGCCTTGCGGTCTTGTTCAACCTCGTAGTATTGAGTCGCGCCGGGTAGTTTATTCTGTGATTCTTCGAGTTCCTTTTCGAGCCGTTCTATCGTGGCCTGTACTTTTTCGATACGGCCCTTGTCTTTGGACTTTTTGGCCTCGTTCAGTTCGCCATGGGCATTGGCAAGCGTCTTTTCCGATGTGTCAATCTGCTTTTTGATTCGGTCGTAGCCGCCCTGCATCNNCTCGTCGATTATCGCGTATTCCAACTCACCCTGCGCCATCTGCTCAATTGACAGCTTCATATTGTCGCGGAGATAATCGAAACCGAACTCATTGTTGGTGCCGTAGGTTATGTCGCAGGCATATTGGTTTTTTCTTTCCTCGCCCGATGAATCCATATCCGCCTGTATCGCGCCGACGGAAAGTCCAAGCGCGTTATAAATAGGCCCCATCCATTCGCTGTCGCGCTTCGCAAGGTAATCATTAACAGTAACGACGTGAACGTGCCTGCCCGTCAGATGCACCAGATACGCGGCCAGCGTCGCGACTAAGGTTTTACCTTCGCCGGTCGCCATTTCCGCGATTTTGCCTTCGTAGAGGACGTTGCCGCCGACTAATTGCACGTCAAAATGACGCATATTGACAGTGCGTCTGGCCGCCTCGCGCACCACGGCGAACGCCTCGGGCAATAAATCCTCAGGCCGGCGACCATCTGTCAGCGTCTGCTTGAACTCGGCTGTCTTGGCCTTGAGCTGCTCATCGGTTAGCTGTTTTACCCGCTCTTCAAATTCGCTCGCCTCACGGGCGACCACCATATACGTCTTGACTAATCGCTCGCTGCGTGAGCCGAACAGCTTTACAACCTTTTTGCCAAAATTTTTCAACATAAGCAGTGAAGTATCGTAAAAGCGGTCACATTTGTCAAGGATGGGGAAAGGGGTTATGTCTTTTCTGTCTGCTGTACGCTGAACGCTGTCCGCTACACGCTGTACGCTGTTTACTGAACGCTGTTCGAGGATGTTCTGCGTCTATTCCTGTCTTTTTGCTTTCGAATCTTTTCTATCCTTTTTGCGTCTGTGCTTTGGTTTCCAAAAAGTTTATTCTCAAGCAATTCACACATTTTTTTCCTGGCATAATAACGATTAAGCCCCTGGCTGCGGCTCTTTTGAATTTTTACTGATAAGCCGCTGGTGATATGTTTTAGATAAACACAGGTGGAGCTTTTATTTACCTTCTGGCCGCCTGAACCGCTGCTTCTCACGAACTTTTCCGCTATATCTTTTTCGAACAAATTGCATTTCTGCATACGTTGTTCGATCTCTTCTTTTTTTCGTTCTGTAATTCCAAAGTTAATCATAGGTTGTCAGCGCTTTCCTAAGCCCCTGCGTCTCGTTTTGCAAAGCAAAACGGCAGGGGTCGTGGCTACTTTGCAAAGCAAAACGGCGGGGGTTCGCAACCTGTGGTGAGCAGCGTCGAACCAAATCACTGGCGCACATTTTTCTATGGCCGCTGGTATCACTATGGTTTTACGAACTGTAAAAACCCCGCCTCGCTGTCCGAATGAAAACAGCGACGTAGAGTTTCAACTACCCCGGGATTATGCCGACACCAAAGTCGGTTACTTGGCCATGTCCTTGAGGGCCTTGAAAGGCCGAATCTTGATGACTTTGCGAGCGGGCTTGGCCGCAAAGACCTGTTCCAGCTTGGTGAACGGGTTGATGCCAGTTCGTTTGGGGGTGGCCGGCTTATTAATGACTTTGATCTTCATCAGGCCCGACAAAGCAAAGACGCCCGGGCCTTTCTTGCCCACGGCATCCTTGATCTGGTCTGAAAGGGCATCGAACACCGACGCCACCTGCTTGCGGGAAAGCTGTGTGGACTCGGCTATTTTGGACAGAATCTCACTCTTCGTTGCGGGTTTGGCACTCTTTGCCATTTTGCTGCTCCTTAATCTGGGATTTCGAACATAACATTTTATATTCTTGCTCAGCTACATCGCTGAGTCTCATTTGCTATAGAATCTCAGATTTATCTAAAAAGTCAAGGATATTCGGCGGCAAAACCATTTAAGATTAGTTGGGCCTTGCCCAACCCCCGTGTCCTGCTTTCACCAGAAAGCAACGGGGGCGAAAACAGCGTGGGTTCTCACAATCACCGCCCCGTGAAATTCAAAGAATTTCCGGGACTAAGTCCTCGGAATCTTTTTAAGATTCCAGAGGGCACCGAGGCCGAGAAGCAACAGTGTGGCGGGTTCGGGAACGGTTGATAGCGCAAGATAATGGCTACTCCCTGCATCTATGTCGGTGAAAGTATTCCCAGTAGGAATCCCAGTGATGTCGCCCCAAGCAACTATCGACCCGTTGGCTCTCAGTGCCAAGCTACAGAAATATCCTGCACTAACTGCGATGAAGTCGTTTTCGGAAGGAACATTACACTGACCATACGAATTGTCACCCCAAGCAACAATAGACCCATCAGCTCTCAAGGCGAGACTGTGCCAACCACCAGCGTCAATCATAGTGAAACCACCGCCAGACGGAACATTACGCTGCCCATGAGACGCATCTCCCCAAGCAATAATTGAACCGTCAGCTTTCAGGGCAAGATTATGATAGTATCCGGCGGAAATATCAACAAAATTACCTACGGGCATATCATATTGGCCAACATTGTCATACCCCATCGAATTGTTAGCTTGTCCCCATGTAAAAATATGTCCAGATTTTGTGAGAGCAAAACTATGATACCAGCCTGTGGCAATAGCCTTAAAAATGGGGTCAGTGGGTACATTGGTTTGACCGAATGCGTTGTATCCCCAAGCCGCCAATGAACCGTCGCTCCGAAGTGCTAAACCGTGGGCTGACCCCGCAGTCACATCCACAAAGCCCGTCCCCAGTGGAACATCGCATCGCCCAAATGAATTCGAACCCCAACCCACAAGCGAGCCATTCGCCCTAATTGCCAAGCTGAATGCCGTACCAGTGGCAATATCGACAAAGTCATTACCTGTCGGAACATCACACTGACCGTATGTGTTGTCGCCCCAAGCCACGATAGTATCTCCAAAGAGTGAAGGTGTAGTTAAAAACAAAGTTAGTATTAGCACAATAAAAACTAGTTTAATTTTCATACTCTTCTCCTTCTTTGCCTTTTGCCCCCAGCCAAAGGCGAGTCATATTATACTCTTTTGCGAAGGAAAAGACAAGAGGTATTGATTTTATTCACAAATATCGGCACAATAGGAAAAATCTTAGGCTGACCCGAAAGAAAGCAGGTGAAAAATGACAAACGAAGAAATTGAGAAATATAAGCAAGAATTGTGTGAGATTTATAAAATAGGGATTCTTGAAGAGCAGTGGAAACAATTAACAATTTTAGCTAAGAAACTCAATGCGCCTATACCTGAACATACACCACCGTATCTATTAGGCCCTATAAATCAAATAACACATAACATTCATACAGTATTGCAAACCGAAACAATGCTAAATGCTTGTGTCTCTGCTGAACAATCCTCTACTACTGCTAAACGTGCTTGTATATGGGCAGCAGTAGCCGCGATAGTCACTTTAATCGGGGCAGTTGCGTCTTGGGTAACAGTTTTTATAACAGTAATGAATTGATGGGCTAAAACCCATCCTACGAATTAAACACGGGTAGAGAATCGTGTTCTGAAAGGCAATTTTCGATAAAATTTAAGCCAAGTTATCCCCACTGTCAAAGAAACCGCCAAGGAGAGCACTACCGTAAGCAATCTCAAAATATATTCGGCGTAATACTGTAATCTTCTACTTGAACGATAACCATCGCGATAGGCTTCAATCGCTTCTCGTTCAGTTAGCGTACCTCGCATGTTCGACTCAAATACACCTTCATTTATTGCATGTCGAACTGACATTGCTTCTGCCTCCTCATCATAAAAATCCGGTAATACATTGCCTAATCCGCGAGCAAACACGAAAAAGAAAAAACCTACCAATAAAGCAGTGATAAGATATTCGATGTAGTTTAGAACGCGAACTAGATTTGAAGATGGCTTATCTTGATTCATTCATCTTTCCCTATTCGTCATTGCTTCTGATATTTTCCACCATTCATCCTGAGTAATTCCTTCAGAAGTTGATATTGCGATTTTAAAGGGTTAGTCAAAAGAATCAATATCCGATTCGGAGATTTTACGCAGAAAGTTTCAAAGAAGAAAAAAGGTGTCAGCCAATCTTCGCCCTGCGACTCGTCCGGCGTAGCTTTAGCGAA
Source organism: Phycisphaerales bacterium (assembly GCA_003141275.1). Classification (GTDB taxonomy): domain Bacteria; phylum Planctomycetota; class Phycisphaerae; order Sedimentisphaerales; family Anaerobacaceae; genus Fen-1362. The sequence continues at coordinate 35,471 of PLLM01000018.1, read as the reverse complement.
GTCGGAAGCGGGTCAACTTAGCCACCTCAAAAACCTTGGCTAACTATGGCATACTATGGCTAACAATGAGTAACTACGTTTTTTAAGCTAATAATGGTACTTAGCCATAGTTATCCTTACTTATCCATACTTAGCCATCAATACCGAATGGATAACTTGGCATCTGCGATGTTAATTCAGGCAAGTTTCCTGTCTGGTGTCTTGGGTCTTAACTGAACGCTGTCCGCTACTTTACGTTAATCTGGGTAACTTGCCCCTCTACCCCCACACACAAAAACGAGGGGCAACAAGGGGCAAGTATCGCTTTCAGCGTAATAATGATGCTTTTCCCCCGAAAACTAAGGGCAAGTACCGTTTTTAGCGTAAAAACGAGGTTTTTACCTACAAGAATTGCTTTTCTGGAAAATTAACACCGCCACCGTTAAAAATCAAGAAAAAACACCAAATCCCTGTTTTTCAAGCAAAAAACGGGTTTCAAAGCTGTTTTTTATCTTCTTCTTTTGCCTTTTTTGTGTTTTCGTCGGGAGGCGAATTTTCCGCCGCCGTGTTTGGCGCGTTTGCCTTTGGCCTTGGGCTTGAGTTGTGGACGGGGAGGATGAATCCCGCCTTCGAGGATGGCGAGAACAGGCGTAACATTCAATTGCCTTGCGGCGACATTTACGGAAACGATGCGAACCTTCATCGGCTGTCCTAAGCAAACAAGCCGGCCAGAGTGCCTGCCGACGATGCTGCCATGTTTGGGGTTGTATTGCCACTGGTCAGAGCCTAAATCCGCAAGCTGCACAAGGCCCTCGATACCGAGTTTTCGCGACTGGACAAATATGCCGAAATTCGTCAGGCCCGTAACAACACAATCCAATTCCTGCCCGACCTTATCAGCCAGCATTTGCAGAATCAAAACCGTCTTCAATTCGCGCTCTGCGTCGTCGGCACGCTCCTCGGTAAACGTGATATGCCTGCCGATATCCGCCAACTGCTGATTATCAGGCAGCCAGTCAGGCCCGGCTTCGAGGTCGCCCCGCAGGTAACAATCCAGCGCACGATGAACGAGCAAATCGGCGTATCGCCTTATGGGGCTTGTGAAATGGCCATACAATGCCGAGGCGAGCGCGTAATGGCCTATATGCAGGGGCGAATACTGCGCCTTTTCCATACTCCGCAAAACGACGAGGTTTATCGCAAGAGAACTATCAGTCCCTTTGACCGCGCCGAGAAGCTGCTGCAACGCCGCCCTGTCGGGCAAGCGGGGCAAGCTCAATCCAAGCGACCTGACAAGCTCGGAAAGATTTTGCATAGTAAGGGTATCCGGCTCAGGGTGAACCCGCCGCATAACCGGGATATTATTGCGGTCCAGGACGGTCGCCACGGCTTCGTTGGCCTCGACCATAAACATCTCGATTATCGTATGCGGATAACTATTATCCGCGGGCTGCCCATCGATAACTCTGCCCGCTTCGTCGAATATCAACTCCGTCTCAGGCAAATCGAGGTGCAGCATCCCCTGCCTGTCGCGGCGACCTTCGATTATCTTCGCCAGCGTATTCATATCATTTAACAAAGGCATCACTTCGGGTTTTATATCCTTGGTATGCCCCTTGAGGAATCGGTCAACCTGCTGATAAGTCAGCCGTTGTGTTGAGCGGATGATGCTGTTGCGATAATTTCGATTTACGACGTTGCCCTGGTTATCGTAAGTAATGTATGCGCTTTTGACCAACCGCAACTGGTCGGGCTGCAAACTGCATACGCCGTTGCTCAGCATCTCGGGCAGCATTGGTATTACCCTGCCCGGCAGATATATGCTGTTGCCCCGGTCATTGGCTTCTTTATCCAACGGCGTGCCGGGCGGAACAAAAAACGTAACATCGGCGATGTGAACGCCCAGCAGCCAGTTGCCTTTCGCGTCGCGCTCCAAACTAATCGCGTCGTCAAAGTCCTTCGCGTCGGGCGGGTCAATCGTAACTATTATTTTGTTGGTTATATCGTCCCGGTCGCGAATATTTTCCGGCTTATATTCCGTCGCGGCCTTATGCGCCTGAAAAATGCAGGAATCGTCGAACTCGCCGGGAAGCTGGAACTGGTGAATTATCGACGCGATTTCGCTTTCGTATTGGCCTGCCTTGCCCAGCACCTCGACAATCACCCCGCGGGCAAGATGCTTTTCCGTGGGATACGATAATATCTCGACGACCACCTTGTCTTTTTCTCTGGCGTTTTTGGCGGTTATATCATCAACAGTTATGGGATCGGCGGAGCCGGAACCATCCGGCTGGACAAACCATCCCTCTGGTTTTCGCGTCAGCATCCCGACAAACCGGTTGCGTCCCCGCTGGACGATTTCGATGATTCTGCCACTGTAACGGGTTTGCTGTCCCCTTGTGGATTTTTCGACGACCTTCGCGGCCACGACGTCGCCCGTCATCGCCTCCATCGTCTCGCCCGGCGGGATAAATAAATCGACGTGAGCCGCCGATTCCAAAGGCGTAACGAAACCGAAACCCCGCGCATTGGCGCGGAACTTCCCGATGATTCGACCTGAAAGACCAGGCAGCCCGACCGTGCTGCCGTCGCCTAATACGACGTGGCCCGCGTTATGAAGCTCATCGAACGCGAGCTTGAACTCGGGATAAGCTGTCTGTTCGACCCCCAGTGTCCTAGACAGTTCACTGACCTTAGCCGGCTTATAGTCGGCGTGCTTCAGTAACTTGATGATTTTCTTCTTATATACTTCTCGCATTTTAACCACTAATGGCTTGGCCATCCCTGCCGGGAGACACAAAGGCACTAATTTTTCAATTTTACTTTGTGTCTCGGTGCCTTCGTGACTTTGTGGTTAGGCCGATGCTTTTGCTTTCAGCGCGTTGAGCTTTTTGGCAAGACGGGATTTCTTGCGGGCAGCGGTCCTTTTGTGCATAGTGGTGGTGGACGCGACCTTGTCCAGCCGTTTGGCCGTCAGGCGGAACTGCTCGGCTGCCGCTTTGAGGTCCCCGCTGGCCAGAGCCGCCTCAAAATGCTTTATCTGCGTCTTGATGCTGCTCTTTCTTGCGCGATTAATTGCTCTTCTTTTTTCGTTCTGCCTTACTCTCTTTTTTGCCGACAACGAATGAGCCACTGCAATCTCCTAAAAAAACGCTTCTGTTAAAAAAATCATATACCGCCGTTATTTTCGATACCTGTTACTTCGCTTCTTTTCTCAGCCGGTCAACCCGCTGTGAAACATCTTTGAACCCAAAATCAACCTGGGCGATTTTGCGATAAATATCAAGGGCCTCGGCCTTCTTGCCCTGCTCCTCAAGGGAGCGGGCAAGATTATACCGTAATTCCTTCGCGATGTCGTCATCTTTTATTTCATAAGAATCAATTGCCCTGGTGAAGATTTCCTCCGCGTCAGCAAACCAGCCCTTCATAAAAAAGCAAAGGCCTATCTTGCCCATCGCCAGTATTTTGTGCCTTGGGTCTTTCTGTGCCTCCTGAAGCATCGGGATCGCCTCATCGTACTTCTGGTTGTGAACGAGGCGCAGGCCATATTCGTACTTGAACTTGAGGTCGGTAGGATAATTTTGGACGCAAAGCCCGTAGTGTTCCATCTCCGCCTTGTTCAATTGCCCGACCAAGCCGGCGTGTTTTGATTTGGCTATGCCGTCTTCCGGATTTGCCTCAAATATCTCATCCGCCTCCCGTATTTTGCGTTTTATCTGACCGATGCGAATCAGCCCGGCCCGCTCCTTGAAACTGAAATCCTGCCTCTTTTTGTAAGCGTCCTCCAGCAGTTTTATCGCTTCTTCTTCCGTTTCATCGGTCCGCATGTCCGCCAGAGCGCCGGCTAAGCCAAATATGCTCTGCGCCGATTGCGGGTTCTGCTCATACGCTCTTCTCGCCGCCTCGGCAGCCAGAACTCGATAATCCTTTGTCTTGACCACCCCCTGCTGCGACTGAAATATTTCCTGCTCCTCGCGGTTTTTTATCGAGTTGCGAAAATCACCTGCCTGGTCATACTTGCCCCGCGAGACAGTCATCTCCGCGGACAATCTTTTCGCCTCATCGCCAATATCGGCATCATCGGGGCGTATCTTCGCCGCGTGCTGGCAGGCGGCAAGGGCCCTTTCCCACAGCCCCATGGAGGCGTATGAGTCCTTCAGCAGCAAATACGCACTCGCCGATGGATTTCCCGAGGCATTGTTGGCGGCAAAAAGCAAATCCGCTACCCATTTCGTCGTCTGCTTGTAGTCGCCGGCCACAGCCGCTTTTAGCATCGCCTCGATGTATGGCAAATGTTCCGGGTCCCTGGCCATAAGATATTCGGCATTTAGCAACTGTTCGAGAGGGGTCTTGCCGCGGGAATACTTCATTCTTTCCATTATTGAGGGTTTCTTGCCGCCCTGGGCCTGCCGGTTCAGGGCAAGCTCCCTAAGCCGCAAGTGACCGTCCTGAAGCGCATCCGGGTCGCATCGCAATCCATCGAGAAACAAACCTATCGCGTAGTCGAAATTGCCGTTTGCGGCTGCCTCGTCGGCCTTTTCAAAAAACAACTTCGCCTTCGCGTTTATCCCATTGTCTTCAGACATCAATTTCCTCAAAAATTCATCCGCCCGCCGTTAGGCGTCCCTTTCGGGAGTAGGCAGAAAACTGCTTCCCACCCCTATAATCCTATTCTTCGGCCAAATTCTGTCAATAAATAAATGCTTGTATCAAAACCCCTACTTTGCTATAAATTGAGGCGTCCTAAACCAATTTTATGGAGAATATGATATGCTTACGGCACTTGAGCAGTATGACCCGCAAATATATGAACTTGTCAGGCAGGAAGGCGCGCGTCAAAGCGCCTGCGTGCGACTCATCCCATCCGAAAACTACGTCTCCAGGGCGGTAATGCTGGCCAGCGGAAGCTGCCTGACCAACAAATACGCCGAAGGATACCCCGGCAAGAGGTATTACGAAGGGCAACAGATTACCGACCTTATCGAAACCGTCGCCCGACAGCGGGCCACAAAGCTTTTCAAGGCAGACCACGCCAACGTCCAGCCCTATTCCGGCTCGATAGCAAACCTCGCGGCTTATATCGCGCTGGCAAAACCCGGTGATACGATTATGGGGCTTGCGTTACCCCACGGCGGACACCTCACCCACGGCTGGAAAGTCAGCATGACCGGCAAAATATTCAACTCTATGCAGTATGGCGTCAGCCCTGAAACGGGCAGGTTCGACTATGACCAGATTCGAGACCTGGCGAAGAAAAACAAGCCCAAAATCATAATCTCCGGCTGTACCGCTTATTCGAGAGAAATCAATTTCGAGATATTCGGCGACATCGCCAAAGAAGTCGGGGCATATCACATCAGCGATATCGCCCATATCTCCGGCTTAGTCGTGGCGGGCGTTCACAAAAGCCCGGTTCCTTACGCCGACATCGTTTCAACAACAACGCACAAGACACTGAGAGGCCCAAGAGGCGGAATGCTGCTGTGCAAAGCCGAACACGCAGAAAAGGTCGATAAGGCAGTATTCCCCGGACTTCAGGGTGGCCCGCATATGCACACGATTACCGCGATTGCCGTAGCTCTCGCGGAAGCCGACACGTCCGAGTTCGTCGCTTACGCCAAACAGATTGTCAAAAACGCAAAGGCGATGGCGGAAAAGCTCCTCGAATGCGGCTTCAACCTCGTCTCGGGCGGCACCGACAACCACCTGATTCTAATCGATTTGAGAAATAAAAATATCCCCGGCAAGAAGTTCGCCAAGGCGCTGGACAGGGCCAGAATAGAGACCAACTACAATACCATCCCCAACGACCCGGCTCCCCCGGCAAACCCAAGCGGGTTGCGGCTCGGAACACCCGCTATAACCACACGCGGTATGAAAGAAGAGCAGGCCAGGCAAATCGCGGAGTTCATAAACAAAGTCGCCGAGAACGTCGACAACGAATCGGTTATCGAACAGGTCGCAAAGGACGTGCTGCTAATGTGCTCACAGTTCCCGGTGCCTGAACATTTTATAATTCCAAACAAGAAATAATCGCCGGCGACCAAAAAAGATTGTTTACAGGTCTGCTTTGTGTGCAGGGATGCGCGAAAGTCCACTTAAAATAGCTGTCTTGGGCCTGAACGACACGGGCAGGTTGATGCTCGAAGCTGCGAAAGGTTTCGACTACTTCACCATTGCGGCCGTGGGGGACAATGATACAAATCTTGCGCAGCAGGTCGCCAAAGAACACAATTGCGCCGCTTATGACGATTACCGCCAGTTGATAATCCAGAACCAGATCGATTGCCTGTTCGTGGCGGCCCCACTGCACAGTTGCGCCGAATACCTTAAGATGGCAATAAAAAAGAAGTTTCACATCCTTAAAGCTCCTCCATTGGCGCGAAATTTCAGCGAGGCGGCAGAATTCGTAAAGCTCTCGCAAAACGAGGGGATTACCCTGGCCGTCGCCAACATCGACAGATTCGCTCAAAGCTCTCTTGCGGCAAGGGGTTATTTCCTGCAAAATCCCGCAGAACAGTACTTTCTTGTCCTCGCCGCCGGCCGGCCGTCATCAGAAACCCAGCAGGCAAAATGGCGCAACGACCCGGTACTTGCCGGAGGCGGAGTGCTTCTTTACGAATGCTGGGGGATAATCGACCAGATATCGCTAAACTTCGGCCTGCCTCAGCAGGTTTACTGCCCCGTCCTGAGCACAGTCGAAGGGGTTGCCGGCAGCACCGCACCCGACAGGCAACAACGGCTTTACCTGACGGAGGACAGCGCCATTGTAACTATGAAATTCAACGATACGTTATCAGGCAATCTTCTGGCGGGCCGGGCAGCAGTCGCATCATCGACAGGCAACCAGCGGCAGAAATGGCTAATCGCACAGGGGCAGGATACGCTGGTAAGGTGCGACGATAAAAGTTTTGAGGTCGCGGATTCACGGGGAAAGCAACTGAGACGGGACGAATTTGACGATGACTGTCTCGGCAGAATGAAAATGACGCTGGAAAATTTTGGCTCTCATCTGCTCTGGCCCGACAAAAATCACCTTGTAAGTCCCGCAGCCGACAACCTGAAAAATATGGCCTTCATAGAAGCGACATATCTGTCCGCCCGCACGGGTATGCCCGAACAACCCGGCAGAATACTTAAAATGGCATAATGGCCTGCGACTTGCGGCTGGCTGGAATTATCTCTTTGACAAATCACCCGGCTGACGATAACATCTTACCAAACCTTTAACTAACGTGTCCTTTTATATTTTGGAGATTAAGATATGGAAGAGAACGCCAAAAAAATACTTCTAATTGTGGTCGCCGTCGCGTGCATAGCAGCAGCGGGTATCATCACGTACAAAACAATGGGCGGCGGCACTACAGCAGCAGGCCAGCCAACCGGCAAGGTGTGGGTCAAATGCAACAACCCGAAATGCGGCCACGAATACGAAATAAGTGCCAAGGAATACACCGATTTCATGATGAGTAACGGAGGACCTCGCCAGTTTATGATGAGCGGCGCTGTCCCGATGAAGTGCCCGAAATGCAACGAGGATAGCGTCTTCAAGGCGATGAAATGCGAAAAATGCGGCAAGGTCTTCTTCCCCGGGACAGTTGAAGGTAAAGCTGAAGATACCTGCCCCGGCTGCGGGTACAGCCCATCGACGGCACCAGCCAAAAAAACGTAAAATAATCAATGCCGTCCGACAGGTAAAAAACATAGATTACAACAACTACGCAAGGGAGTCCGTTTTGGAAAGCGGACTCCTTTTTTTATCAACACAACTCCCCCCCTGCGATTAAGCTACTTGCCCGGCGAATCAGGAAGATTTTTTATCCTGTCCAGGACGTTCTGCCGGTAATCTTCCTGCCCGACTTTCGTTCCCGCTACACTGTTTGAATAATGCGATTGAATCCTTGCCCTGAGGTAATCGATGCGGTTTTCGGGCGAGGGGTGCGTTGAGAAAAAATCGGACGACTTGCTCGCCTCCTCCTTCTGTAGTATCTGCATCGTTTCGACCATGCCGTTGGGGTTGTAGCCGGCCCTCACCATATAATCTATACCGCCAAGGTCGGCTGTCCTTTCGTCTTCCCTGCTGTATTGGAGCGTCACAAGCTGCAACGCAATATCGGCAGCGGCTACCTCGCCCTGCGTTTTCGCCTGGGATGCCGCCAGGATAAACAATGCGCCCATTCCCGCCTGTTTGCTCATCATATTTTCAGTGTCTCTTGCTACAACGTGAACGGTCTCGTGCGCCAATACGCCCGCGAGCTGCGACTCGCTTTCAAGTTTCAACAACAGACCTTTTGTGATGAAAATGCGCCCGCCGGGCAGCGAAATGGCGTTTATCGACTTGTCGTTAACGGCAGCAAAATCAAAATCGAAATCCGGGTTGTGGCTGAATCTGGCAATTTTATGGCCTACGCCGTTTATATAATCCTGCAATACCTGGTCTTTGATTCTGCCTTTAAGCTCTTTTTCGACCTGCGGAGCAACCTCTTTGCCAAGATTGACATCGTGATGATAGTCACGGTCGAACATCAGCTCGTCTTCGCCGGTAATCGGGTTTGCGGCGCAGCCAAAGGATAAGCACAAACCAATACTTATTGTCAGAAGCATAAGTTTTCGCATTCTAAATTTCCTCTTTATAATTTACTATTTATGATTTATCATTCTTGAATTGTAAATCAAAAATAATAAATCGAAAATAGAAAATAGATATGAATGAATCGCTGGTAACGGGCGGACTGGTAGCCATTATCGGGCTTGTGCTGGTTCTGCCTTTCCTTTCAAAACGGATTGAAAAGCAGCTCGAGGCGTTTCTCTTTATTATGGGATGCCTCGCAGTTACCATTTCCGGCCTGTGGTCATGGCACCTTGTCAAAGAGGCGCTTGTTGACCCGATTAAAATCACGCTGGCAGTGCTGTTTGCGGGTGTTATTTTCAAATTCATCAGGCCTAAAATCGGCAAATGGGCTCACGCCTTCGCCAGGAAGTTTGGATACTCCACGCTTTTCTTTATAATCGTTGTCGGCCTTGGATTGTCCTCGAGCGTCATCACCGCCATTATTGCCGCATTGATTCTCGCTGAGGTCGTAAGCGTATTAAAGCTTCCCAGAGCTCTCGAAGTGCGACTGGTAATCATCGCCTGTTTCTCGATTGGCCTGGGCGCGGTTCTTACGCCCATAGGCGAGCCGTTATCCACAATCGCGGTCTCCAAACTCAGAGGCGAACCCTATCACGCCGACTTTTTCTTCCTGCTTAAACTATTAGGCAAATGGATAATACCTTTGGTTGTCCTGCTTGGAATAATACCTTTGTTCTTTACACACAAACACGAAGGAAAAGGCCCAACTCTTACCGAAGATAAGCCCGAAGAAATTAAAGATATGTTCATCAGGGCGGGCAAGGTTTATCTTTTTGTTCTTGCGCTTGTTTTCCTTGGCACCGGCTTTACTCCCGTTGTTGACAAATATCTTGTGCATATCCCGTCATTAGCCCTTTACTGGGTGAATATCACCTCGGCGATTCTCGATAACGCGACGCTGACCGCCGCGGAAATCAGCCCCGCTATGCCCATAGATACTATCAAAGACGCACTTGCCGGCCTGCTCATCGCGGGCGGGATGCTCATCCCCGGCAATATCCCCAATATAATTTGCGCAAGCAAGCTTTCCATAAAAAGCAAAGAGTGGGCCACATTCGGCGTGCCCCTCGGCATGGTCATTATGGTCGGCTTCTTTATCTTCCTGCTCCTGACGTAATATCGCCCGGGCACTTGCGAAATTACCTCATTTTCAGTATAATCCTGCCGATATAGAAATTACGCCAACGTAGCTCAACGGTAGAGCTCCGGTTTTGTAAACCGGAGGTTATCGGTTCGAATCCGATCGTTGGCTTTCACTCCCCCGCCTCGCAAAGCAGAACTCCGCGGTTTATACGCCTACGCCTTCAATAAACTAATGCGACCAGGAATGCTGTTGTAGATTTGGGCGGGTTTGTATGCCATACTGCCGGCTTAAATTAATACAGCAGGAAAGGGCATAAAATGTAAGATACGGCATCCGGAGGTATCGACGGATAATATCAACGCGTTTATCGCGGCCGTTGAAAAGCATCAGCAGCACACGAGCCGTTAATTATAACACTTGCCGCCAGTTTTGCGCCAGAAGAGCAAATTCATAAAAAGTGACCTTACAATTTCCATCGAGGTCATACCAGGCAGTTTCAGCGCAATCCCACAACAACCACAAGTCAAAAAAAACAGCAAGGTCGTCCAATTCTACAGCGTTACCGTCCGTAACATCACCGTAAAGGGTTTTTGTGAGCACAACTCCCCGCCATCCGGCACCGCGTCAAACATAAGATAATTTACTGAAGTGCCCCTTAAAATTGAAGCTTTTACCTCATGTCCGTTCTGTGAAACCCTTGCCATCTGCCAGCCCTCAGGGAAAGGTCTGCGTATCGTTACCGGATAATTGTAAATCGTGTTGTCGAGGGTGTCTGTTACCTGCAAGGTAATACTGTCGCCCGTATTAGACGTTTCCGCGACCGACACATCATTGCGTTCTCTTATATAGCGAACAACGTTTCCGAAAGTAGAAACCCAGAATGTGCTCCTGCGGGCATCAAGATACTGCAAGCTTGACCGCAGGACCGTGGAAGAAAGCGGCGAATAGCCGCCATCGCTATCTATGCCGTGGATGAGAAAAACGCACCATCCTTTTGAGGATGCGGTGTTCGCGAATTTCGTGTTGAAATCCGCCGCTGTCTTTATCGAACCTGCACTGCCGCAACCTATCGAACTTATTTGGTAGAAGTTTAAGGGGGTGTTTACTTCAATACTGCCCGAACAGATTCGCCCGGCAATATAGTATGTCGCAGTAACTGACTGGGTGCTGGGCACGCACATAGGATAGGCAATAGTGACGCACTTCTGGCTTGGTACATTCGCTTCAATGGCACTCTTGGAGTTTGACAGTTCTGCTACTTCGTTTGATGGAGTTAAAGTAGGGTGCGTTACGGTATGACTTGCGACTTCGTGACCTGCTGCGGCAGCATTCCGCAGATTGGTCCAGTTGGGCGACGCGCCTGTAATAGTAAACAGCGTCAGCTTATAATCAAATTCGTTAAACATAGGGATAGCTATAGCAAATTGATTGGAACAGCCATCATCGAAAGTATAACTTATCGCCGCCGTCCGGAAACCCGGCCAATTGCCTACCTGGTAAGGAGAAGCAACGGTTCCGGAATACGCCACATTGCCTGCTGCAAGAAAGGCGGCCAATAGCAGAATTACATTTATCTTTTTCATACCCTGTTTCCAAAATGGCTTTCAAAGTCAAAACCCCAGTTTTCGACGTCAAAAGCGTGATTATACGCAATCGCTATAATACAATAGTTATTTAGGATACCATAAATGGGGGGCATTGCAACCCAAACCGCGATTGCTTCCGGTGGCCTTCGAATGGTAAATCGCTGTCAATAAGAGACTTATGGAAAACAAGCCCGCTTGAGCATCAGTAGCACCTCATTCTTTTATATTTCAAACATATCCCGGGGCTGTCTTTTGCTGACGGCCATTTTTCTAATATGGTCCGCAAAAAAAAGGACTACAGGTTTGAATGTAGTTACAGTCGCCGGAAGGTGCTATAAAAACCCATTTTTCGTTACCTGTAACCCGCAAAAAAGAATAGTCAAAAACGCCCCTCCAAATCATTAAAAATCCTGTCAAATGCCGATATATTTTAAGATACGAAAGGACAGTGAGGGCATTCTCGGTCCTATGCTGATATTCATCACCAGAAGATTTAGTCAGGAGCAGGCGTGGTAACATTTTTTTCGGGGAAAAAACGAATATCGTCGGCTTGTCCCGGGACGGCCGGGCCGGTGAAACACAGGTGGCTGTTCTGGCTGCCTTCAATAACAGGATTTGCTGCGCTTGTTTGGTTTCTCATCAGGGTAATTCCAAAACCATCGCGAGCAACATATCCCTGCCAGCGTGTGGCATTCCCATTAGCTTCCGGTTTCATAATCTGGCTTATGGGGCTGGCCGGCTCGGTTGTCACATTTCGTAAGGCAAGGCGCAATTTCCTGCGGGCGAGATACGTCGTCGGGATAATGTTTGTTTCCCTTAGTGTCAGCTTCATCTGGATGGCGATGAGCCATACAGCACCGAAAATTGTTCTGGCCGCGCCGCAACCAGTCAATGCACCTATGGGCACAGCACAAGGAATTTGTCCCGGCAGGGTTGTCTGGGTCCACGATGCCAACGCCACCAATGAAGATTGCAACAACACCTATACCCCCGTTGAAGACGGCTGGTTCCTCCCCAAAAACAATAACCAGGTAGTGATAGACAAAATGGTCTCGCAAATGATTCGTAGCTTGACTGGAGAAAATTCAGACGAGGCCGCCTGGGACGCCCTCTTTAAAAATTTCAACAAGACAAAGGGCAGGGGTAACGCCGGTTACATACCGGGCCAGAAAATTATGATTAAAACGAACTTCACCAGCGCCTGGGGATGGGGTTCTGATTATCCCAACATAAACTCAACTGACTATTCCATTGTGAAAAACAGTTGGTATGGCACTGCCGAGACCTCGCCACAAGTGGTGCTCGCCTTTTTAAGGCAATTAGTGAACGTTTACGGCGTGCGCCAGCAGGATATTTACATCGGCGACCCGCTGAAACACTTCTACAAACATGTTTATAACTTACTGCACGCGGAATTTCCGAATGTGATTTATATCGACCACCAATCCAAAACCATGGGAAGAACCCCGATTGTCCCCAGCGCAACCCAAGTAATTTTTTATTCCGACCGTGGCACTATCTTATCGGTACGTAGTGATTACCTGCCCACCTGCATCACTGAAGCCAATTATATGATCAATATCGCGTCTCTAAAAGGTCACGCTTGTGCCGGCATTACCCTTTGCGCCAAAAATCATTTTGGCTCACAGTGCCGTGAGGACGCCACCCATCTCCATCAAGGCCTGGTAAATCCTGATGGAACCAGCCAAAGCAGAACCGGGATGGGGTTATACCGGGTGCAGGTGGATTTGATGGGGCATAAGTTCCTCGGCGGCAATACCGTGCTTAACGTCGTGGATGGTCTTTGGGGTGGACCAGAATCAATCAAAAAGCCGGCGAAATGGCTAATGGCCCCGTTTAACAATGACTATACGTCAAGCATTTTTGCCTCCCAGGACCAGGTCGCTTTGGAATCGGTTTGCTTCGACTTCTTAAAAACGGAATACACTCAGGCAAATAACCCGACTGATTACTGGCCCCAGATGGACGGCGTGGATGATTATCTTCATCAAGCAGCGGACCCGAACAACTGGCCGGTTGACATTGACTACGACCCCGAAAACGACGGCACGCTCATCGGAAGCTTAGGTGTTCACGAACACTGGAATGACGCCGACAATAAGCAATACACCCGCAACCTCGACCCGGTGAATGGTCAGGGTATCGAATTAGTTAATCCCGTCTTAGACCACTATTGGGTCTCAATTACGAAATGCACTGTTTCCGCCGGCAAAAACAATATAGGCACAATTTCCATCTCCGGCGTGATGGACGTTAATGCTAATAACCTCAATGACGTCAACAGCTTTACCATTACTGTTGACTCGAATAATATGCGTTCGCCCTGCACCAAAATATTCCCCGTTGACGGCAATTCATTCAAAAAGGGCAAATACAGTTATGCCCGGACCGAGAACAGGTCCAAAAAATCCTTCAAATATGTTCCGGCAACCGGAAAGTTTTCCTTCATCGCCAAAAATATTGACCTTTCGGGTTTATCTTGCCCTGTCACTATGCGGATCACAATCGGCGATTTCGCAGGTGCCGGTCATGCAGGTGAAAGAATAGTCAACGGCCTGCGCAAACCTATTCCCATAAAACTTATGCTGGGAATTAAAAACACCCTGAGAATTGACAGTTGCAAAGTCACAAAGGGTAAAGATAAATTATCCATCAAGGCAGCCATCGCCGTCGAACACGCGGATGTAAACCTTGCCGATGTCAACGTTGCCGTTACTCTTGACTCTCAGACATTCACCATCCCGACTGGTAGTTTCATTGCGAAGAAAACAAAATTCGTCTGCAAAAACGCTGATGTTAACAAGGTCGGTCTCGCCACCGGTACTTTTGACGCTAACAACTGCTCCTTCACGCTGACCATAAAAGAAACAAGCGTTACAGCATCATCGGGCTATGTAAATCTCGGCATCAAATTCGCCGACTTTAACGAATCCGGGCTGGTTTACCTGCCTTAATCGATTCCTTTTATCTACCGCATAACCCGGCAACCACTACAACTCAAAAAACTCAGAGCGGTCGCTGGAAATCATGGTATTACAACGCAGATTTGGTATTGTATTGAAAATAAAGTCAAGGTTATAGCTGAGGAATTTTCGGCTCGATGTATTATAATTGTATCTTTAGGGTAATCTCATGCAGGAGCAGTTATTCATCGCGGCCATAATTGTTTTTGCCGTTGTTTCAATTATATACAGCTTCTATGCCTCCGATAAACGTCGCAAAGAGCTCGCCGCATGGGCAATGAGCAAAGACCTCAATTTCACTGCCGAACATGACAGCTCTTTCCAGGACAGATATCCGAGTTTCGACTGTCTCCAAAGAGGCGATAGTCGCTACGCCTACAATATAATGGCGGGTACATTCGCCGGCCGGGAATTCCTCGGCTGTGACTATCATTATGCGACCGGTTCAGGTAAAAGCAGGACGCAGCATCATTTTTCACTGGTCATCATCAAAAGCCCCATACTTCTCGAACCGCTTTTTATCCGGCCGGAAAACTTCTTCGACAAGCTCACCGAACTGGTCGGCTTCAACGATATTGACTTCGAATCTGCTGAATTCAGCAAAAAGTTTTACGTCAAGAGCCCGGATAAAAAATGGGCCTACGATATAATTCACCAGCGGATGATGGAGTTTCTTCTGGCTTCGCCTGAGTTCTCGATACAATTCGATTCGCTGTCTGTAATCATCTATCGCGGCACAACGTTTTCGCCCAAAGATTTCGACGATGCAGCAAATCTTATAAACGGCATATTCGAACGCATCCCGGACTATGTAATCCAGAATCAGAAGCTGCGGTCAGTATAAGGAATTTAATTATGGAACAGCACATTGGATTGATAATTGCAATCGTAATCATTGCTATACCGATTATCTGGGTCGTCGTTACATATAACAACCTTGTCAAGCTCAAATTACTCTGTTCCAACGCGTGGTCCCAGATTGACACCGAACTCAAACGTCGATATGACCTCATACCCAACCTCGTTGAAGTCGTCAGGGGCTATGCCGGGTATGAACGCAATGTTTTGCAAACGGTAACTGAAGCCCGCGCAAAGGCCGTCGCCTCGACGGGCTCTCCGGCATCGCAGGCAAGAGACGAAAACAACCTCATTCTTTCACTGCGTAATCTCTTCGGCGTCGTGGAGAACTATCCCGACCTCAAGGCGTCCCAGCAGTTTTTGAAACTGCAATCCGAGCTTGTTAATACCGAGGATAGAATTCAGGCCGCCAGACGCTTCTATAACGGCAACGTAAGAGATTTCAATACGATGATTCAGTCGTTCCCGTCAAACCTGATAGCCAGCGTCTTTGGATTTGTCGCGCAGGAGTTTTTCGAAATAGAAGATTCGGTTCAGCGCATGGCACCCGCAGTTTCTTTCGATAAATAGCCAATCCTCTATGTGCAGATGAGGTTATAGCCGCCAGAAGACGGCAAATCCATTTTGCCTTGACGGCCTGCCCGCACAATCTATAATTGTAATCGTATTTTATTGTTATGGCAGGTTCGTCGTTTTTACTGCAATATACTTGCCGTGGAAAACGTTCTTGAATATGAGAGGCGATTGATGTCCCAGTTTTTTATGAAAGGGCAAATTTATGAAAACTACGATTGCAATTGTTGTAATAATGGTTTTTGCGGTTGGCCCCCTGTATGGCGAGGACGCGACGCAGCCGCCGCCAACACCAGCAGAAGAGCAGCCCGAGGTTTTGACTCGAGGCCCGGTGCACGAGGCCTTTGCCGAACCGGTTGACTTGAACACACAGTCCCCCCTTGTTGCCCCGACCCAGCCGCCTGCAAACATAACAGAAAACCCGCCAGCTGAAAAGCCCACAGGCGATCAGTATGTCTGGGTGCCGGGTTATTGGGCATGGGACTCTGAGCGGAACAGCTACATCTGGGTCAGCGGCTGCTGGCGAGCCGCACCTCCAAGCAGATACTGGGTGCCGGGATACTGGTCCAAAACAGACATGGGCTGGCAATGGGTTCCCGGTTTCTGGGCTTCAACAAACAACGTTCAGCAAATCGAGTATTTACCCGCCCCGCCGGCAATCGCGGACGTGTCTCCGCCGGGACCTCCGCCAACAGACGACAATATATGGGTGCCGCCCTGCTGGTACTGGTTTCAAGGCAGTTATGTCTGGCGACCCGGCTACTGGGTAGTGGCTCAGGATGGCTGGGTATGGGGGCCATCGCATTACGTTTGCACGCCGCGAGGGTATGTTTTTGTCGCCGGGCACTGGGATTATTCACTGAGACGTCGAGGCGTGTTGTTCGCGCCGGTCTATTTCCCAAGGCACGATTATGAACGGCCCGGATTTTCTTACTCGCTAAGCGTCGCCGTCGATATCGGCAATTTTGAGTTCGGCCTGTTCACCTGTCCGCGCTACAACCACTATTACTTCGGCGACTACTACGACAACCTCTATATCGGCATAGGTATCTTCCCGTGGTATGAGTGCAGGACTCGCCATTCATGGTATGACCCTATTTATGAGCATGACCGCTGGCGTCACTACAAAACCGACCGCAACTGGGATGAGCATGAACGACATGAATACGACAGCCGCAGGGACGACAAAGACCTCCGTCCGCCAAGGACGTATCGAGAGATGGAGCAGCGAGAGGCCAAGTTGCCGGAGGCAAAACGAAATGATATTCGGATGGCCCAATCGTTTGACAAAGTCGTCGCGGACAAGAAGTCACCGATGAAGTTTGAACCGATAAAAAAAGACGAAATGCAGAAAATCTCCAAACAATCTACCGACTTGCGCAAATTCAGCGACGACCGAAGCCGCTGGGAATCCTCAAAGGCCCCGCCGAAATCGGCTCAACCAAACGTAACGGAACGCAAAGGCCCATCGACGCAGCCGACCGAGCGAAAAGAAACGACAACTGCACCTGCCGAACGCAAGCAACCAATCACGCCATCTCCCGAACAACGGGGGCAGACGCCGCCTTCAACTGAGCGTAATAAGACCGAAGGCCCTTCTCATCAAGAGAATACCGTGACTAAGTCGGAGCGGGTGAATATTCCGCCTTCGCCTATTGTCGGCAAACGGGAAGGAATCTTCAGCAAAACCTCGCCTTCTCAGCCCGCTGATGAGCATAAAACCGACGCCAAACACACGCCTAGAAGCGATGATTCGTCCAAAGATAAAGACACGTCCAAGGATAGCGATTCGTCCAAAGACAGAGGCCAGCAAAGAGGCGGCAGAGACAGAAGCAGATGACCTGAGCATGTAAAAAATAAAACACCGATAAAATGCGGCAGCGATCGAAAACAAACAATCGCTGCCGTCTTGCTTTTTCCCTTGACTGCCTGCTTGCAGAACCTATGATGAAAATCGTCTTGTGCGAGGTACGCGCGGCAGGACCGGTCGCATTCTGTGGAACAAAAAAATAAAAAGAATACGGGTTATATGTTGTGAATGCGGGACATCACGAAAAGCGGGTAAAACTGCTCATCTGCATCGGCCTTGTGGCAGCCACATTTGCCGCGTATGAGCCGACACTGCATAACAGCTTTGTCGGTTACGACGACGATAAATACATAACCGAGAATCTTCATGTAACCAAGGGGATAACGCAGGATTCCATCGTCTGGGCGTTTACACATCCGCACTTCTATATGTGGCATCCTCTTACCACGCTAAGCCATATGATGGATTGTTGGCTTTTTGGGCTGAATGCCTCCTGTCATCATCTTGTCAGCTTGCTGTTTCACATTGCCAACGCCCTGCTTGTTTTTTGGATTTTCACCAATTTGACAGAGTCAATCTGGCCCGGTGCATTCATCGCTGCGGTATTTGCGCTGCACCCGGTACAGGTAGAATCCGTGGCGTGGGCAGCCGAACGAAAGACGGTGCTAAGCGGACTATTCTGGCTTCTAACAATAGCCGTTTATATCTGGTACACAAAAAGGCCGGGCATAGGACGATATATATTGCTGTTTCTCGTCTTTGGCCTTTGTATTATGACCAAACCGGTTGTTGTAACGCTTCCTCTCGCCCTGCTTTTGCTGGACTACTGGCCCCTTGAACGTGTCAAATGGGAACTCAGCGTTAAACCTTTAACTCCAAACGCCCAGGCCCGGCGAAAGGTATCGGCCACCCTATTGATAATAGAAAAAATACCTTTGCTTCTATTGTCCGCTGTGCTGGCCGTAGTAACATTCATCTCGCAACAAAGCGGAGAAGTGGTCAACTCGTTTGAAGCATTGCCTCTCAATCACAGAATCGCCAACATATTTCTTTCTTACATAAAGTATATCGGTAAAACAATCTGGCCAAGCGGGCTGGCAGTTATTTATCCGTACTATCACTTAAATATCACGGACGCCGCAGTGATTATCTGCTCCCTGTTGTTTGTTCTGGCAACAGTTTTTTGCATCTATATAAGCCGTCGCAGAAAATACGTACCGGTCGGCTGGTTGTGGTATGTCGGAACGCTCGTCCCGATGATCGGATTTGTTCAGGTCGGTTCGCAGTCGATGGCCAACCGGTATATGTACATATCGATTCTCGGCCTGCTCATCATTGCCGCCTTTGCAGTCAAAGACCTTATCGCCGACAAAGCCAGCCGGAAAATTTTTGTCGCCATATCAGCCGCAGTTTTGCTGCTTGCCCTGGCGATCCTCACCCGAATGCAGGTCAAACATTGGCAGAATGATTTCACGCTGTTCGGTTATACCCTTAAAGTTACCGAAAATAACGTTGTCGCGGAAAACAGTTTTGGAATCGCTTTGTTTAAAATGGGCCGATACGACGAAGCTGTGCCGTATCTGACCAAAGCTGTACGGATATCCCCGACGTTTTCCCTCGCCCGCAGCAACCTCGGTATGGTTCTCCTGAAACAGGGAAAGCTTAACGAGGCCATAGCGTGTTTTGATGAGCTTATAAAGCAAAAGCCGGATTCCCCCCTGGCATATGTAAATATCGCGGTAACTTACGCTCAACAGGGTAAGTTCGACCTGGCAATGCAAAATTGCGCCAAAGCGGAGCAGCTAAAGCCCGAAGACATTGAATCACTCAATAATATGGCCTGGCTTTTAGCCACCGTCGGCGACCTGTCCGCTAACGACGCTAACAAGGCAATAGGTTACGCCCGACGTGCCTGTGAGCTGACGGCTTATAATAACGCGGACAACCTGGACACTCTGGCTGTAGCCTATGCCGCCGCGAGCAAATTCAATGACGCGATATTGACAGCCGAAAAAGCTTTAAAGGTCGCTAAGGCCGCGGGACAGGAAAATACGACTCGTGAAATCCAGAATCGTCTTGAGCTTTATAAGGCAGGAAAGCCGTATCGCGAAAGATAACACTTTGCGTTAGGCCATTTGAATGGCGAAATGAAAATCAACCAAATCCAGTAACGGCTTTAACCCCGCCTGTAACGACTAACGTCCTTTGTGTTTTATAAATGTGCCGTTATTGAACTCTTCAAAGGCGACACGCAGCTCTTCCTGAGTGTTCATTACTATTGGGCCATACCAGGCAATCGGCTCGCCGAGCGGTTTGCCTGAGACAAGCAGAAATCTGACTGGCTGGTCTTCCGTTGACGCCATTATTTGTTCGCCATCTTCAAACAGGACAAGTGTTTCGTTGCCGATGAACGGCTCTCTCTGGATATCGAAATAATTGGCACCTTCGGCCTCGTAAGAAAACGGTTTCTTCTCTTTGCAAAAGTATCCTTTCCCATCGATAACATAAGCGAGAACCGTGTGACCTTTTTTGGTGGGATGAACGAATTCGCAGCCGGCAGGAACAGTAACATCGATATACTCCGGGTCGGTTACTATATCCCGGACAGGCCCCTGTACGTCGCGAACTTTGCCGCAGATAACCCTTATCTTTGTGCCGTCATCCAGCTTTACCTCCGGCACCTGTTTACTTTTGATATCGCGATATCGCGGGTCCATCATTTTGTGCGACTTTGGAAGGTTTGCCCAGAGCTGGAAGCCATACATAACGCCTGCTGGGTCGCCTTTGGGCATTTCCTGATGTATAATCCCGCTGCCAGCCGTCATCCATTGTATATCGCCTGAGGATATAACACCCTTATTACCCATGCTGTCGCCGTGCTCGACATCGCCCTTCAGGACGTATGTGATTGTTTCTATGCCGCGGTGCGGGTGCCAGGGAAAACCCCTGAGGTAATGCTCCGGAACATCCGAGCGAAAATCATCAAGCAACAAAAACGGGTCGAACATCCCAACCTCGCTGAATCCGAACGCCCTTTTGAGATGAACGCCTGCTCCTTCTATGGTTGGCTTGCTCCTGAAAACCTTGCGAATTTTTCTGGTTTTTGCCATAGCATTTCCCTTCCGAATTTTACTTATTCAGAAAGGATACGAGTCCGCTCCGGCAAATGTTCATCATTCGCGGCATGGAATTGCTTATGACAAGGAAATCAATGCTTTTTGTGGCCGAACAAGTCGGCTAACTGCTGTGTGATTTGAGACCGGCGGACCTTGCTGCGAATGTCCTTGAACTTCGAGTGGTCGCCGACAATGAGCGTGCCTCTTTCGAGGGTTTCGGCAGCGTCAGCAAGCCGATTCATCTCAAGATAAACAACAGCCAAATCACGAATCGCCAAAACGTGTTGCGAATTTATCTCCAGGGCGCAGGTGAAAAACTCGACGGCGTCTTCGAGCCGGCCCTTAATCACGTTGGCCAAACCAAGATAATAATGCGCATCGGCATCATCGGAATCGATATCGAGAGCATGCAGCAGACAATTCGCAGCATAATCGAGGATATCATCTCTCCCTTCGCCGTCTGCCTCCTCGGCCATAATCAAAAACATCGACGCCATCGACACAAGCGAGTCCGCGTTATCGCCCGCCAGTTTTATCTCAGAAGCCAGCATGATCTTGGCCTTCTCAAACTCGCCCCGCTCCAGCGCATACTGCCCCAACCGGTACCGCGGGCCTGCGAGCATCGCATCTCTTTCCATCGCCTGAGCGTAAAACTTCATCGCGCTGGCCTTGTCCCCGCTATCCAACGCGATTTCGCCCAGGTAAAACAATGCCATAGCCGTACCGGGCCTCAGTTCAAGGGCGCGATGGAATTTCTCCTTCGCCGACTCTATCTCGCCTCTTTCCAGGAGGAAAAAACCGAAATCGATGATTGCGTCAACGTCGCCGGGATTTATTCGCAGCTCTTTAAGAAAATGCTGCCTGCTGCGTTCGGTTTCGTTTTCAGCCCACAGCGCCTGCGCGATGTGATAGTTAATCTGTGGATGTGACGGCTCCAGCTCGGCGGTCTTCATCCAGCAGTGAATCGCTTTTTTGTATTGCCCACGCGCAAACAAGCTGTTGCCTATATTGTAATAGCAAAGCGCACAATCAGGACTTATCTGCTGCGCCAGGTAAAACATCTGCTCCGCCTGCTCGTGCAATCCCATCTCCGTATAGGCAATTATCCTGTTGCAGTAGCCCGGCTCGAAATTAGCGTCCAATTCCTCAATATGCTCGAAGGTCTGGATGGCGAGGTCATACTGACCTATACGCGTGTAATCGACCGCCAGCGAATTGAGTATCTCGAGGTCGCACGGGTTAAGCGCCAAGGCCGCCTCGTACTCCGCTATCGCGTCCTCAAATTTGCTCAGCGAATCAAGCGAAAGCGCCTTGTTGAAATGCAGCGAACAGTTTGCGGGATTTACCTCAAGGGCCTCGTTCAGTTCCGAGATGGCCTGCGTTATCTTGCCGTCCTCATAAAGCTCGAACGCCCTTTGCGCTTTTTCCTCACTGCTGTCGTATGAGCTGTACGGCTGCTCATCAAAAATCATAGAGCCACCTTACCTCGCAATAAAAAGGTATCAGTTCGCGAACCACGGGCCAATACACGTTGCCCACTGAACTTATCGCCAGTCAAACAGACCGAGTTAACGCGTTTTTTCTCACATTGGCCTTTACCTAAAAGGCCAAAATTTTGCTGGCAATATCGCCCATAACGCCTTATAATTGAACAGGTTAGCTAAATTTAGCCGGCTTTGCCTGCCGGTATGATTAAGCCAACACCGTTGTTTTTATGGAAAGAAGCCGATGATGGTCTTATAATACGCGTGGTGATTCGATACACGATAGTTCGAGTATCGAGTATCAGGTATCGAGAAACGAGTATCGAGTTTGGAGAATCAACAGTATGAAAGAGATTAAAGGTCAGCTCACGGCGGGCAAGGGAAGTTACGCCATTATCGTCAGCAGGTTTAATGAGTTTATCACAGCTCGACTGTTATCAGGCGCGATAGATTGCCTCAAGCGTCATGGGGCAAAAGAAGACCAGATAACCGTCGTGTGGGTGCCTGGCGCCTGCGAGATTGTCGTCCCCGCGAAGAAACTGGCGATGGCCGGCAAATTCACCGCGGTGATTTGCCTCGGCGCCGTGATACAGGGACAGACGCAGCATTACGAGGCAGTATGCCAGCAGGTGATTAGAGGCATCGGCCAGATTAACTACGATTCAAAAACACCGGCTGTATTCGGAGTGCTGACCTGCGAAACACTCGAAGAAGCAGTGGACAGAGCGGGAGCAAAGAAAGGTAACGCCGGCGCAGATGCCGCTATGACGGCTATGGAAATGGCCAGCGTTATGGAACAGCTTTAATCCGACCGTTGACAATTAAAGAATAGTTTTAACAATAACCTTACTGAGGTCGATAAGTGGACCCGAGGACAAAAGCCCGTCAGCTCGCAATGCAGGCCTTGTTTCAACTCGACGTGCAGGGATCGTCATTGCTTCCTGATTTGGATAACTTTTTCAGGGAGAATGCCCCTGAGTTGCCTGTTCGCACACTCGCCTCCGACTGGACAAGAGGCACCTGGGCCAACCTCCCCGCCTGCGATGAGTTGATAACCGCCGCAGCGATTAAATGGAAACTGTCCCGTCTTTCACAGGTCGATAAAAGCATCCTCCGGCTGTCGGTTTACCACTTGAAGTTTTGCCCCGGCATACCGCCCAAGGTAACTATTAACGAGGCAATCGAGCTTGCGAAAATATTCGGCACGGACAAATCGCCATCCTTCGTCAACGGCGTACTCGACGGCGTCCTGAGAAAAATGCAGGAAGTAAAACAGGAGGCCCCGAAATGAGAAAGATTGCGGTATTAAATCAAAAAGGAGGCGTCGGCAAAACCACCACCGTGGTCAACACCGCCGCTGCTTTGGCCAATATGGGGCATCGCACCTTAGTCATCGACCTCGACCCGCAGGCACACCTCACCACACATCTCGGCGTCAATCCCGACGAAATTCAGACCGGCTCATATCGCGTCCTAACTCAATCAGCCGGCGTCGAAGCGGAAATTATGCTCGTCAGGCCGAACCTCTGGCTTCTCCCCGCAAATATCGACCTCGTCGGCGCCGAATCCGAACTCGTCAGTGTTGTAGGCAGGGAAACCATCCTCGGCGAAGCGCTCGCGGGCCTCGATGACAAATTCGATTACATAATTATCGACTGTGCGCCGTCGCTTGGCCTGTTGGCTCTGAACGCCCTGGCGGCTGTCGATGAGATAATGATACCGCTTCAGCCGCATTTCCTCGCACTACAGGGACTTGGCAAATTGCTTCAGACCGTTACGCTTGTCAATAAACGAATCAATCCCGCTTTGAGGGTCAAATGGGTCCTGCTTTGTATGTTCGAAGCCCGTGCGTCGCTGCCCAATGAGGTCAAGGCCGACATCGAAAAATTTCTCACTACCGCGCGCAACACAAATTGCGCCTGGTCGGAAGCGCAAATCCTGCCCGTTTATGTCCGCAGAAATATCACGTTGGCCGAGGCGCCGAGCTATGGCCAAACAATTTTCGAATACGACCCCTCCTGCCACGGCTCGGAGGACTACAAAAAAGTCGCCCAACTAATCCACAACCAGATGCGGGCGCCAATAACCACTGTCGAAATATCTCCGCCCCCCATAAAGATTGTCGAGATAGCGCCGGCAAATTCGCAAACCGCTGTGCCGGAACCGATACAAACACCAACTGCTAATATCGAAATCAAAGAAGCCCAGACATAATGGTGTTGACTATGGGCATCGAGCAATACTAAAACAGAAAAGAGACGACATTCTGAAGATTGCTTCACGTTGTTGACCCCGTCGATTACGGACTCTTGGACTTTGGACTCCAGACTCTCTTATTCCGGACTTTCGACTCGCCTCTTTCGCCACGGATCGAACAGATTACAGAAATGTATGAAAAGGACGGCTCGCTAAGCTATCCGCTTCGTTGTACCAGCTACCCGAACAGACTACCGACATTCGCGCAGTCGTCCTTTTCCGTTGTCAGGGGTAATCCCAACATCTGGCCGTCGCCGAGTTTCAAATGATGAATAACAAGATCATACTACGCCAGCCACACACGTTCTCTGAGGTTACACGACACATCTAGGGTTCCACCCAGAGCTTCAATTGCCTTGTCGCTTGTGTGTTGTTGTTGATCCATTCTTTGATCGCGAGATAAGCCACCATGACCTTGCTGTTTCTTGGGTCAACTACCATGCTCGGATAGTGGCCGATATCAAAATCACTCATGAAATTTTCGACGAAATCCGGGTCCGGGGGGTCTTCCATTATTAGAGCCGTCCACTGGTTCGCAGTGGTAACTGAGTTAAGCTGCAACGGGTATCGCTGGATACCAAGACACCCGTAAGATAAGCCAGAGTATCCAGCGTTCAACGTCACAAAATGTGGACACCTGGCCAATACCAGTTCGGGAACGTTATTGTTTTTACGCCAGACAACGCTGAACGTGTCACAACCCCAAATAGGGTTACTAGTGGTAGGGGCCACGCCGAAGGCGGGGGGGATGTTCTCAGGTGAGTTCCAAGTCAGTGTCGGAGTGCCAGTACCAGCCGAATTGCCGGTGCCAACGTAGCACTTATAGTGTGTGAGACCATTGTTGGCACTGGGACGAACGATGCAGTGTAAAATGCCAGATGGGTCGATAACAGCACTTACACGAGGATTGTTGATCGCGTTATTATATACGGCATTAGATACTGCGGCTTGACAAGACGCCGGAAACTGAATATTGTTTGGCCATGTATTAGGATTGACAGTCGCTAGATTCAAGCTATTCCCCGAGATGTAGCAGACATAAGGGCGGTTGGTTGTATCTGATGGATCGAATACCAAGCATACCCCCCATGGTTTTCCTAATTCAGCAACCTGCTTGAGGTCAGTCCAAACGGCCCCGACGGCCGCGGGGTCTTTCCGACAATACATTAGCACTTCGCTTTTGGATGAATTCAATCCCTTGAAACAAACATGTATCCTATTGTCACTGTCAATAGCCATGGCGTGACAGCCAGCGGGCACCCTGTTACCAGAATTCAAAGGAAGGGAATTATACGGACTGGGATAGCCGATGTCTAGGGAGGGGCATTGCCCTATGAGGTCAGGTTGGGACCAATTGTTTATTTGGGGGTCGTAGTAAACATGGGTGAGCATTTGTTGGCTCTTTTGCGCAAAGGTGATGTGCGGCTGGTCGTTTGAATCCAATGCGATCTGCGGAGGCTGCGGGTAAATCTCATAGCCAATATCTTCCACCTCCCATGACCCGTTGTTCCATAGGGCATACATTAGACGGTAGACACCTGCATGCGATGTGTCATCTTGGCAAGTAAGGAACGCTATGTGTATGCGGCCCAATTTATCGATGGCAATTGATGGCCAGATTCCACAGGTGTATGTGTTGTCGGGAGGTGAGCTAACAACCGAGGGGCCGGTTGAAATGCTGGGAATAATTTGAAGCTTATTCGAATCTTCTAACGGGGAACTATTCCCGGATTGATCAGTGAGTTGACCGCTAACAGTATAAAAACCGGGATTCCCAGCCGTTATGGTGAGTAGTTGTGTCGCGTAATTACCTTGGGGCGACACAGGCAAAGCTGGGACTGGCCAGGCAATGTTGTGACCGGAAGCGTCTGCGACCGTTACGCCGGTTATGTTGATCGTCGCTTTGCAACCAGATTCACCATTGATCGTGACGGTCACTGTATCCCCGAGTTTGAAGGGGCCAGGTGGGTCGAACGTCACAGAATAAATAGCAGGTGGGGTCGTATCTAATCGGATCGTATCGCTGCTCGTGACAACCGACTCCCCCGCAGCGTTCCTGACTTTGAAGTAAACTGTCTTGATGCCATCGCCTGCAGAGAGTGTGAAGCTGAGTGCCGTGTCGTAGGGGTGTTGCCAACCCACCCCGGTGAACGTTTCATCCTCGCTGGCCATGTAGTTGGTTGGGGCACCCGTGCAGGTATTATCCAGCGTCACATTCAGTTTGTTGGTAAAATCTGCATCACTGTTGATGACGAAACTGGTCACCACTGGCAGAACCGTTCGGTCACCACCGGGATCCACGGTAGGCGATGATGGAATAAGCCCCAGAGCCTTTAGTATCATGATTATGATTATGATTATGATCGGTAGCCATAACGCCCATGTCATACGAAACCTCCTTCATGTTTTCTATTCTTTGTCAATATGTAAACATTGATCGCACCTTTTAGCTCGTTCATTTGCTCAGCGATGCTTCGATACTGGACAAGAAAGTTACCCCTGAACGCCCTGATAGATTGCAGCCGCACCGCTCTTGCTCCGTCGTTGCCGCCATTGTAGTTATCTGCATGGCTCCTCGTTTGACCATAGCCGCCATTATTGCAGCCCGGCCACGCCACGCAAGCGTAAAATTCTCAAATTTCCAGATTTTTTTGAGTTTCTTTATAAGGCAACTCAACTTGTGGTGAGTAAGTCGAACCACTCAAAACGTACCCCCTCTGCGTGACGATTAAAGCAGTAGTTGTTCAGCTATTATATATAACTCCTTTTTCCATAAGGAGATGCGATATAGTCAAGAATCTTGCTCTAATGGAATCTTGTTTGCCGTCAGCGGAAAATGGGACAGTATGTAGTAGAGAGACAAGAGCTTAAGAAAGGTCGTAAGCAAAATCAGGGCTGCCGGCCGTCGTAGAAACGCTGCGGCGAAGGTTGCATATCAGAAATGTGTCATGGCAAATAAGTAACATAAGTTTATTTGCGTGAAGAACAGGTATCTCTTGCGGTGGTTGTTATATCAGCCGTTTTGGCCCCTTGAGCAATTCAGCGATACGGGCCAGGAATTTCGCGGCGTAGGGGTCGGGGACAACCCTCGAATCCACAGCTATCGTCAAATCAGTGATTTTGCGGATAACAACCTGCCCATTTTGGGGAACAGCAGTTCGCAAGGTATTTCCAACAGCTAAAATCGTCGTCGCGGGAGGCGGGACAATACCGATAAACGAATCAATATCATAAACGCCAAGATTACTCAGCCCGATTGTCTCGCCGGTAATATCATCGAGGGAAAGTTTATTGCTGCGTGCCTTGTCGGTCAGCTCCTTTTCGAGAACGGCTATTTCGGCAAGCGACTTTTTGTCGGCTTCTTTGACCACGGGCACAACTAATCCGTGCGGTGCGCTTACGGCGAAGCCAACGTTGACCGAATCAGCTATTTTTATCGAATCACCCTGCCCGCCAAAAGGCGAGCCGCAGGCCTCGCGGCCTTCGAGCCGAGGGGTCTCGCCGCAGGCGGGCAATGAGCCGACCATTAAGGGGAATTCTTTAACCGCAAGGCCAAGGGCCTTGATATAAAAGGCATTCGAGGTGATTTTGACGCCGAGCCGCTTTTTCAGTTCGTGGCGGCTGTCCATAAGCTCCGTCGTGTCGGCCTTTATCCCGATGTAGTAGCAGGGCTTGGTCCGCTTGCTCTCAAGCATCCTTTCGCCTATGAGCTTCTGTATCCTGCTCATAGGAATACGAGTTCCAGTTTTTGCCGTCATATCAGTCATATCCATACCTGCGCGTCAATTATCAATCATCAATCATCAATAATCAATAATCAATTGCGGTTTGCCCCAGGATAAATTAAGTGATATACTATTGGCAATGATAAGGTGATTTAATCACAGGAGGCAAATATGGCTGAAGTATATGATATCACGGCCAAGGTGTACCCCACCGAAAATATGGGACTGCTCAGCATGCAGGACCTGCTCGCGTATTTTGAGAAAAGAGGAGCGATGCGGGTCTCGGACCTTCACATCAAGGTCGGCACTACGCCGGCGTACCGAATCGACGGCGACATAACATACCTCAAGGGCCAGCCCGTCACTCCTGAAATCGCCAAAAAGCTCATATATCCGCTGCTAAGCGAAGATAACCTTCACAAGTTTCATCAGGATTATGACGTCGATTGCTCATACCGCGTCGGGTCATTGCAGTTCCGCATAAACATCTTTCGTGAAAATGACGGGATGAGCGCCGCGATACGGGCATTGTCGATGGATATCCCGAAGGTCGAGTCAATCGGCTTTCCGAACAACATCTGGGAGGACATCGTCGAGTGCAAGCAGGGACTCGTTCTTGTGACAGGTATTACGGGAGCCGGCAAATCAACAACAATATCATCCATAATAGACCGGATAAGCGAGAAGAAAGCCTGCCGGATTATAACGCTCGAAGACCCAATCGAGTACCTTCTCCCCAACAAGCACAGTATGGTATCGCAGCGAGAGGTGGGCAGGGATGTGAAATCATTCAGCCACGGCCTGCGGGCAATGCTCCGTGAAGACCCCGACGTCATATTCGTGGGCGAAATGCGCGACTCCGAGACAATATCGATGACGCTTATGGCCGCCGAAACCGGACACCTGGTATTTTCGACACTGCACACAAGAGACGCTATAGGCACAATAACCCGCATCCTGGATTATTTCCCGACCGGCAGGCAAAGCGAAGTCCGTAACCAGATGTCGCTCGGACTTGCGTACATCATTTGTCAGAAACTCATCCCCAAAAAAGACGGCACCGGCCGCATTGCCGCAATCGAATTGCTCAATAACAACAACTACGCCTGCGCAAATCTCATAAGGACGGGCAAAGTCGAACAGATATACTCCCAGCTTCAGACAAAAACACGCCTAAATCCTGACGAAAAAATGACGACGATGGAAAGACACCTTGCCCAGTTGGTAAAGCAGGACAAAATCGACCTGCTCGAAGCGAAAAAATGGGCCAACGACCAGAAATCATTCGTTGACGCGATGAAAATGGTGGAATCCGCCCCAGGCGAATAAAAAAAAGATGACGATACAGTTCCACTGTCCCAAATGCGGTTCTCTTATCGCCTTCACCGACAAACACGCCGGCCAGTCCGTAAAATGTATGACCTGCGGCCAGCAGCAGATAATACCCGAAAAATCAGGCCAGACACCCCAAAAAATCGAGCCGAAAGTCGAGCCGGAATTTCCCCTGCCGGGTTTTTATCACGCCGTATTCATCGATAGCTGGAAGATTTTTTTCGACAAGGACAACATTACGGCGCTTGTGTTCGTTATCGCGGTGGTATGTTTCAGGTTTTTTACGGAAGGCACCTTCTGCATGGGATATTTTGTGTATTTCGCGGCGTGGGGGTATCTTTTCGGATTCTATCTGCAACTCATCAATGAAACCGCGGCAGGCATCGACAAGCTGCCCGAAATAGAGATGGGGACAAGCGTCACGTTTCTGTTCCACATCATCAAACCGATTCTCGTCTTTGCATTTGCCGTCTTCATCGTCCAGCTCCCATTCATCGCCGCCCTTTCGTTTTTCAAAGATAAAGGCGTAACCTGGGAAAGTATCTGGGGCACGACAACAGTTTTGAATTTGTTTCTGCGGGCATTGTTTGCCGGCGGGCTCTTCCTGTTCCCGATGGCTATACTGGTCGCGGCGGTCCTCGAAGACCTTCCCGAACTGCTCCGTTTTGACCGCCTGTTCGTCCCCGTCATCCGGGCGTTTTTCCCCTATCTGGTCGTTTTCGGACTCCTCGCCGCTGTCTGTTTCATCGAAACGCATACCAGGCAATACGAATCGCTGCCGATACTGAACACGGCGGGCAATCTGGCGATTAACCTGGCGGTACAGGTCGTCGCGATTATCGCTATGCGGTCGATAGGGCTTTTTTACAGGCACTACGACTGCTATTTCAGCAAATCATGGTGAAGTCGCGTCCTGCGTCGTGCGGATTTTGCCTGCCCTGCGTAGTTTAACAACGGAGTGGGGTATATCGTATTTCGTCAACTATCTATTACGATTTACGTGTCGGTCAAAGGTGTTGGCGATATCCGAAGTATGCTCCGAAAACTGTCGTGGCACCGGTAAAAGCCCCTCGGCTTCGCTCCCCTCGACACTGCTCAGGGCTGGCGGGACAGGCAAAACTGCTTTTTATTTTCCCAGGCACATAATTCCGCCGGGCCTCGTATATTATGATAAAGGACGGGTGATGAACCGTTCGGGCTGTCGACTTTGGGTGTGGGCCGGCAGCCCTTTTTATTTCCACAGAACGCTGAATTTCCTTGCTGGATTGGGGGGCGCAAGCCCCCGCGTTTCGTTTTGCTTTGCAAAACGGCAGGAGTTTTCTGTTTATGATTTCTGATTTGCAATTTAACGGCTTCTTTGCAAAGCGAGGCCGCCAAGGGCGAACAGTTATCTGTTTTTGTCGGCAGAATCTCTTTGCCGGGATTCTTCTGTTAATTTTTTCAAAAGAGTTAAGACCGACTCGTAAACCGCGGGGCTTGCGACCACTATCTCATAAATCTGAGGAGCAGTTAAATTCTGCCTCATTCCTGACTGTTTGTCTTCGCTTATTTTTCTAAGCCCGAGATTCCATATCTCTCTGAATCTTTGTGCGTAGCTTTCTTTTATCCCTCTGCCCAAATCCCGGCTTTTAGTCCATTCCTGAATCGCTTCCTTATAACTCGTTTTTTTATGATTGCGCTTGCCTAAATCCCAGATAAAGTCCTTGATAGCCCCATACTGGCATGCTGTGCAATCATCAGGAAAAGCCCTCATTGCGG
This sequence comes from Phycisphaerales bacterium, assembly GCA_003141275.1. Classification (GTDB taxonomy): domain Bacteria; phylum Planctomycetota; class Phycisphaerae; order Sedimentisphaerales; family Anaerobacaceae; genus Fen-1362. Next base: position 4,294 of record PLLM01000018.1, on the reverse strand, counting down.
CGTATTTAATGGGGCAAACACCGGCATAATTTTTCCCGCAGGCATATTCGATGCTTACCCTGTGGGCATGGCTTTGTGGGACGGGCTGGTCAAGAACCTTTATCTTTCGCTGCTCTTCAGTGAGGATTTCCTCGAAAATACAATAATCGCATTTCTCGGAGCGGCCAATCAAATCTTCTTTTGAGCCGTTGTAATTTATTTCCATTTTATTTTCGCCTTGTAAATTTCTGCTCAGCTACGCTTCCGCCATCCATGGGGGGATGGCGAGACCTCGCCAAAAGGCGGGGCTGTGTCTGATTACCAATAGCATATCAAATCTGCACTTGAAATTCAAGATTTTCAGCTTTATACAACTGCCCCCAACATTACTCCACAATCTTTGGGTTAGTTTTAACCATCCACCTGTCCTGCATAGCTTTAGCGGCGGAGGAAGCGAAGGAAGATTGTCGATTTGCCGATTTAACGGCCGCTACGAACAAAAACAGGTGGCTGCTCCGTATATATCAGTAGCGATAATTTTGTTTGCGGCCAAAGGTCCTGGTATGTTAGTCTGCAATGATATTCTTGTTGCTTGTTCAAACCAGAAACGGTGGATAGTTGAAAATGTCAAAAGGTGGCTCTATGTCATTAAATCCGGCGGTTACTCGTCGCAGAGCTATTCAGTGGTTTCTTGTGCCGGTGGTGGCAGTTACGCTTGCGCTTGGCTGGAAATATCCTGTTTTTGGATTCGTGGTGCCGGTGGTAATGCTGACGGGATTTGTCGGAGGTCTCTTTAACGGCCGATATGTCTGCGGGAATCTTTGTCCGCGAGGCAGTTTCTTTGACAGAGTAATCGCACCTCTGAGCTTTCGCAAAACAATCCCCATGTTTATGAGGCGGATGCCGCTGCGGTGGACGATACTTGCGGCGATGACAGGATTTATGATATGGCGCATCTCGCAAAATCCCGGCGATTGGCGGCACTGGGGCAAAACATTCTGGATGATGTGCGTCATCACCACAACGATAGGCGTTGTGCTTGGAATACTGTTTCATCCGCGAATGTGGTGCGCGTTTTGCCCGATGGGGACAATGCAAAACGCCCTCGGCGGCAATAAGCGGCAGCTTCTGATAGACGCCGCTAAATGTAAAAAATGCTACGCGTGCGAAAAGGCCTGTCCAATCCGGCTTGCGATTGTGCAGGATAAAGATGGCGGCCGTCTCACAAGCCGTGACTGCCTCAAATGTCCCGAATGTATCGCCGCCTGTCCGGCAAAAGCTCTAAGCTGGCCCCAAAAAACCGGATAGATATAACGCAATTTATGAAGTCGGGTCTAGTGTCTTTGCTCCTGCGTTTGTGGTCTTTACTGTCGTCGGTACAGGCAAAATTATTTTTGTATTTTCTTTAAGCACGGAATTCCGGCTGGACACGTATAAAAAGCGGATGGGCAGTGCTCGTCCGAGCTGTCGGCGCGTATCTTCTTCGGCGCATGCTGGCAGCTCTGTTTATTTTCTACGCGGAAATGCAAAGGTTAAACTGTTAAGCTCAAAACCAAAGCTGATAACTTAAAGTTTTACGCTGTGGCTTTGCGTTTTGAACTTCCATTTTTTCGCGGGCCATCGTATTTCGATAAATATAATTGTCTCTTCCCGCAAATAAAGAAGGCCTTTGCGCATGGCACACAAAGGCCCCAACTCGGAAAGAAACTTATATGGCTCCCCCCAACCTTCGGCCCTCGGGCTTCCCCGGCGGGGCGAAGGTCGCCGTATTTGCGGTCCTGACAGGCACATAAATATTGTACGGGCAGGACAATAATTGGATTAGCGTCATTTTTATATATGGACGGCCATTGTGCCCCATTTAAGAGGTGGCTCTGTCCGCTTTATTCGCTATCCCTGCTAAAACTATAGGAAACAAAGCAGACAATGCCAAACCGCCGGATGACAGAAAACAGATGACAGATAAAGGAAAACCAGGGTATTTGTCCTCAGTCCTCGGTCTTCTGTCCTCTATTATTATTCCCTAGCTTTTGCGAACCAGTCCGGGTCTTTGGCGAGCTTCTCGCGGGCGTCATCCGTCATCATCATAAAGGCCGGATGTGTGCTCTCCCAGGCACGTCCGGTAAACGGGCTTTGCCGCATCTTTTCAATCTCGCGGACAACGTCCTTGAAATAGCTGCCGTAAATGTGAAGTGAGTCGCTTATATCGACGTACCTGCCGACCGCGACGGGCTTGTTTATCTTCTCTGAAATCTTACCGGCGATTGTCCTTTGCAGGTCCGTCAGCGCGTAAACGTTCATAAACCACGCCTTATACAGGTCCCTGCTTCGCCAGTGCGTGTTCATATTCAGCACATAGCCGCCGGCATCATCCGCTACAAGCCGACACCATATCCGCTGCAAACAGGGCGGGTCATCCGTCGCCGGGTCCGCTGTCGGCATCCAGGTTATCGCCTGCGCTCTTCGCGTGTGCGCGACCTTCGACAGCGAATCGATAATATACTGAATCTGGTTTACTTTTTTGAATGGCTTTTTGGCCTTGGGGTTTCTTATGTCCTCGACCGGCGAATACGCGAACACTCGCTCGTGATAAGTATATGTCCATTTGCCCGCCGCCGGGTCTATCCAGTGGTCGTGAATGCCGTCAACCACCTCCTGCCTGTACGCCTCAAGTTCTTCAGGCCCGCCCGGAAAATTCTTGTGTATCCTCGGCTCGCTGAACGGCTCNNTGCGTCTTCATATCAAGCCCCTGGTCCCATACCGCCAGGACCGCCTTCTCCCACGCCTCTGGCAAACACTTAGCCGTAACTGAAATCACCGGAAGATTCGCGTTAAACACGTGTGGTGAGCTTGCCGAACACATCTATGGCTCCTCCATAAGCGCAAAAAATGAAATCTATTTGTTGAGATTTATCTCATCATCGGTAATGTGGTATCGTTCGCGGTCACTCTCGGGGATATCCCCCAGCATTCGCTTGGCCTTGTAGGCGTATTCGCTGCCGGGATATTTTTCAATTATCTGCCGACAGTATTGCACCATCGCCCCGTAGTGCATCGCCGGCATCCGACCTATCTTTCGCTGGGTTATAGCCAGCTCGAATAACTGGCTGGCCCCGGCTTCTTCTTCCTCGGTCAGTTTCGTGAACCTCGGCTGCTCGGCGCTTGCCGTCTGCTGCCCCGCTGCCGCAGGCACATTCGACTCGACTATATTCGGCTCGGCACGCAAACGCTTCTCATCCTCACGGAAGGTATCCCCAAGCGTCTTCACGGGCTCCTCCGGTTTTGACATGTTATTGGCAATCTTGCTGAACAGCACGATTGCGACCACCACCACCACTGCCAACGCCGCTATTTTCAGCCAAACAGTATTCATAACAAACATACCTCCAAATCTTCCCGGCGATTGATTATTCGCGCCGGATTGCCTACAATTAACTTACTATACCATTTATTCTGCCCTGAATCGTAAATTGAAAATACGGAATAGTCAATTGCTATGTTCACAGGAATAATACAGCAGGTCTGCACGGTAAAGGCGCTCTCCAGAAGCGGCGGTTCCGCTGCGCTGACCATCGACCTCGGCCAACTGGCTAATCAGGCCAAAACAGGCGACAGCATCGCTATAAACGGCTCCTGCCTGACCGTCTCGAAACAGGCCGGCACATCGGCGACCTTCGATGTTAGCGGCGAAACACTCGCCAAAACCACTCTCGGCAAACTCACCCCCGGCACAAAAGTCAATATCGAGCTTGCCCTGCGTGCCGACGACCGGTTCGGAGGACACTTCGTATTGGGACATGTTGACGGCTCCGCAACAATAAAAAAAATCGAGAAAAAAGGTGATTTTTCAACATTCACTTTCGCCGCCCCCAAGGACCTGCTCGACCAGATGGTCCCCAAAGGCTCCGTCGCTATCGATGGCATCTCGCTTACCATAGCGGAATTGACTCCCGATGATTTCACAGTAGCGGTCATCCCGCAGACGCTTAAAGAAACCACCCTCGGACAAGCCAAAATAAATCAGAAAACCAACATCGAAATTGATATAATAACCAAGACGGTCAGAAGATACCTCGAAAAGAACATCCCACCCAAAGGTAACTTGACTATCAAAGATCTTCAGCAACAGGGCTTTTAGTAATCCGTATAATAAGTAGATGAGCCAGCTTACAAACCACAATTCGATAGCTGACGAGCCGGTCATAGGCGTAACGATGGGCGACCCCGCTGGTATCGGGCCCGAGGTCGTCGTCAAGGCGCTTGCCGACCCCGCCCTGCGCCGAGCCGCCAAGTTCATCGTCTTCGGGATGGATGA